>NZ_JBEXCV010000209.1:0-12192 GCF_040605455.1 Embleya sp. NPDC005575
GCCCCGCGACGCCTCGCGCCACCCGGCGACGCCCGGCACGGCCCGCACGCGCCGCGACACGCCGAGCCGCGCCGAACGCCGCCGGCACCGCACCCGGCGGGACACACCGGGCACAGCGAGGGGTACCGTGCTCGGGTGTACCGCTTCCTGCTGACCCCGCGCTGGATTGCGATGGCGCTGCTCGTCCTCGTGCTGGTCCCGATCATGGTCGAGCTCGGCTTCTGGCAGTTCCACCGGCACGAGCACAAGGTCGCGCACAACGACCTGATCAGTGCCAACATCGAGCGCGAGCCGGTGCCCGCGCAGGAGATCCTCGCGGTGGGCCGCAAGTTGCCCGGCGATCTCCAGTGGCGCCGGGTCACCGTGACCGGCAGGTACGACACCGAGCACGAGATGCTCGCACGCAACCGGTCGCAGGACGGCGTGCCCGGTTTCTACGTGGTCACCCCGCTGATCACCGCCGACGGCCGTGCGCTTCTGGTCGATCGGGGCTGGGTGAAGAACCCGGCCACCGCCGCCGACCGACCCGAGGTGCCGCCGGCGCCGAGCGGTCAGGTCACGGTGACCGGCCGGCTGCGTCCGGACGAGACCCGCAAGGACTCCGGCATCCGCGACCTCGCGCTGCCCGACGGCCTGGTGATGCGGATCTCCGGCTTCGAGCTGGCCGCCAAGCTGCCGCACCCGATCTTCGGCGGCTATGTCGAACTCACCGAGCAGACCCCGATGGCCGCGAAGGCGCCGGCGCTGATCCCGGAACCGGACGACGAGGACCTGGGCCCGCACCTGGCCTACGCGGTGCAGTGGTGGATCTTCGCGTTCGCCCTGGTGGCGATGTTCGTCAAACTGGTGCGCAGCGAGGCCAAGGAGCTCGAAACCGAACTGGCCGCACTGGACGAGGAGACCTCGGCCCCCGCGCCCGAAGAACCGGCCAAGGTCTGAGCGGCGGCGCCCCGCGCCGGGGCGCCGCGACTGGGCACGTCGTCACAATCCTTTGACCAGCTCCGGGAGCACTTCGCCGATCGGCTCGCGGATCACCGCGTCGGCGACCCGGTCGTAGGGCGTCTCCCCGGCGTTGACGATCACCAGCTTGGCGCCCGCCTCCTGCGCCACCCGGCACAACGACGCGGCGGGCTCGACCTGGAGCGAGGTGCCGATGGCCAGGAACACGTCGCCGATCTGCGCGGCGATCGCGGCCCGCTCCAGCACGCCGTGGTCCAGCCCCTGACCGAACATGATCGTCGCGGTCTTCTGGATCCCGCCGCAGCGCACGCAGCGCGGGTCGTCCTCGCCCATCGCCACCCGCTCCAGGGCCGCGTCCAGGGTCGTGCGCGCGTCGCAGTCGGTACACACCACGTAGAACATCGTGCCGTGCAGCTCGATGATCTTCTCCGGGCCGGTGCCCGCCCGCCGATGCAGGCCGTCCACGTTCTGGGTGATCAACGCGTTGAGCCGACCGGCGCGTTCCAGCGCGACCAGCGCGGTGTGTCCCGCGTTCGGCCCGGCCAGCCGCGCGGGGTTGTCCCGGCGCAACAACCACGAGCGGCGGCGGATGTCCTCGTCGCCCATGTAGTAGCCGTAGGTGACCAGCTTCTCCGCGTCCGGGTCCTTGGTCCACACGCCCTGCGGGCCGCGGTAGTCGGGAATGCCGGAGTCGGTGGAGATGCCCGCCCCGGTAAGCACGGTCACCCCGTCGTCGGCCGCCCGAATCCACTCCCGCACCACGTCGATCTGCTCGGTCATGCCACCGAGGGTAGCGACCGGCCGACCTGACGACCTGTCATTTACCCCGCGTCGGGGCCGGCAGCGGGCAGGATGGGTGCCATGGATCTAGGACTGCGCGATCGCGTATATCTGGTCACCGGCGGCACCCGCGGCCTCGGCTTCGCCACCGCCCGCGCGCTGGTGGACGACGGCGCCCGGGTGGTGGTCACCGGGCGGGACGAAAAACGCGCGGCGGAGGCCGTCGCCGCACTGGGCGGTCCCGAACAGGCGCTCGGGATCGCCGCCGACAACGGCGAGAGCGGTACCGCCGAGCGGCTGGTCGCCGCGGCGTTGGCCCGGTTCGAGCGGCTCGACGGCGCGCTCGTGAGCGTCGGCGGCCCGCCCGCGGGCGCGATCACCGGCGTCGAGGACGACCAGTGGCGGGACGCGTTCGAGTCGGTGTTCCTGGGCGCGGTCCGCCTCGCCCGGGCGACCGCCTCGGCGTTGGGCAACGGGGGTTCGATCGGCTTCGTGTTGTCCTCGTCGGTGCGCCAGCCGATCGCCGGGCTCGGCATCTCCAACGGCCTGCGCCCGGGCCTGGCGATGGTGGCCAAGACGCTGGCCGACGAGCTGGGCCCGCGCGGCATCCGGGTGTTCGGACTGCTGCCGGGCCGGATCGACACCGACCGGGTGCGCGAGCTGGACGGCCTCAACGGCGACGCGGAGGCCAACCGGGCCCGTCAGGCCCAGTCCATCCCACTGGCCCGCTACGGCACCCCGGAGGAGTTCGGCCGGGTGGCCGCATTCACGCTGTCCCCGGCCGCGTCCTACCTGAGCGGCGTGATGATCCCGATCGACGGCGGCCTGGCCCGCTCGCTGTGACCCGACCGGGGCCCGGAGTCTGAGCCGGATGGGCCCGGGACACCTCCCGGGCCCATCCGCGGGTGCCGCGTACTAGTCCAGGTGCCGCTTGGGCAGGCCCCGGCTGGTCCGCAGGGTCAACACCGTGGGCAGCGTGGGCAGACCCACCGCCTCGCGCGCGTTGGGCAGCACCCGGTCGCGCACCCCGCTGAGCAACGTGCGTGGTTCGGCGCCGGGCTCGGCCCGGACCAGGACCCGCAGCGTCGGGCCGTGGCGGCGGCGGACCAGATGCGCCGAGGCGTGTTCGACGCCGTCCACGTAGGACAGGTCGTCCTCGATCGCGTCGGCGAGCGCGTTGCCGGCCACGGTCAGCGTGTCCGCCTCGTCGCCCACCATGCCGAACCCGGTACCCAGCCCGGACGGACCGTCCCCGGCCCCGTCCGTGGTGTCGCGGACCCGCAGCGATCGCACCGGCCGGCGGCCGAACTGCGCGAACAGCCACCACAGCGCGAGCAGCAGGATCAGTCCCGGTACCCCGAAGGCGACCCACCACCACCAGCCGTGGTCGGTCAGCCGCTCGGCCTGACTCGTGGTGATGAACGGCTTGTCCGCCGTATGGACCAGATCGGGATACCAGCCTCGGCCGCGCGCGGCGAGCCCGAGCCCGCCGCCGATCAGCCCCAGTCCGACGAGGAACAACAGGATCCGGTTGCAGACCGTTCGCATGCCCGCCTCACCTCCTGCTCACGGGCTGAAGGCGCAGATCCACGCGGGGTACCCGGGCCAACGTGAGCGCGTTCGCGCGTTCCTCGAGTCGTTCGATCAGCTCGTCGTGCAGGTCGTCCGGGTCGCGAAAGTGGTAGTCCACCCGCAGCACCGCCTTGCGTCGGCCCATCCGCACCCGCGCGTCCAACACGCCCGAGGATGCCAGGGCGGTGTGCCGCAGGAACGAGGCGGCGGTACGCCGCGTCATGTAGACGGTCATCGCCTCGCCGGGCGAACGCAGCCGCAGCAGACTGCGCCGGCCCGGGGTGATCGCGAGCACGATCAGCCACAGGCCCACCACCGCGGCGATCAGCCCGGCGACGATGGTCCAGTTGTCCCGCCACACGTGTGTCTGGGCACGCTCGAGCAGGTCGCGCGACCAGCGCGGCGCCCGGTCGATCCGGGCCGTCGCTCCGATGTACAGCGCGGTGCCGGCGACACCGCCCACGACCAAGGCGACCAGCCCGGCCGGGAAGCCGCGCGTCGACCAGGCCCGGCGCACCTTGGCACCGTCACCCCAGTCGTCGGTCGCACCCGCCGACGTCTCGGCCGGCGAGGCACCCGAAAGCGCCTCCGGTCCAGCCTCCAGGCTCACTCCACTCTCCTCTTGCCGTGCCCCCCACGGGTCAATCGGCCGACCGTCACGTCCACCCGCACCACCGGCATCCCGGTCAAGTACTCCACGTCGGCGCGCACCCGCTGCCGAATCGTTCGGGCGATCGCGACGACGGGCCCGGGATAGGGCACGTCCACGTCGAGATCGACCGTCGCATGGTCGTGGTGCATGGTGGCGCCCGCGCGCGGGGCACGCAGCACGGTGTCCGGCGCGGCCTCGGTGGTGGCCTCACGCGCCGCGCGGGCGGCGATCTTCTCCACCACACGCCCGCCGATCTGCAGTACTCCGCGGTGCGCGGCCGGCGCCAGGCCCTCCGCCGGTACCGCGCGCATCAGCGCCGCCGGTTGCGCGAGCTGAACAGCTCGCCGAGGTCCAGGTCGCCGTCCAGGAAGCGGCCGACCAGGAAGCCGACCACCCCGAGCGCGGCGACCAGGAGAAAGGCCCCGAACCCGCCGAGCGCGGCGGCCAAGCCGAGGGCCATGCCGACCAACAGGCCGACCATGGGTGTAGTCATTGGCGAACGACTCCTCACTGAACCGACCAATGGTTGTTGTCGACGGTTGTCGTCGACCCCGTCGGGTCGGGTGCCGAAGGACCGTACGGAATCCGCCGAGCCGCCTCGCACCCCGCCCGCTACTCGACGCGCGGGTTGTTGCGCCGCCGATGCCGCTCCGCCAACTGCCGCCAGAGCCGGCCCGGCAACCGGCCGCGGCGGTAGACCGTGGTCTCCGCCGCGGCCCCCGAGCGAACCGGCGCCGGTGGCGCGGCCGCGTCGATCAGCGCTCTGAACCGCTCCAGGCCGGCGACGAATGCGTCCGGGTCACCCCCACGATCGGGATGACTCGCACGGATGAATTCCCGGTACTCGCGCAGCAGCTGTCGCCGCGCGTCGTCGCCGGGCCCGGCCGTCACTGAAGCTGGCGCTCCTTGGAGTCGTCTCCGTCGTACTCGATGTGGATGTCGTCCACCGCGATGTTGACCTCGACCACTTCGAGCGCGGTCATCCGCTCGACGGAGTCGATCACATTCTCGCGGACCGCCTGCGCCAATTCGGCGATGGGCACGCCGTAATCCACGACGATGTTGAGATCCACCGCACACTGCCGCTCGCCCACCTCGACGCTGACTCCCTGCGCCACGTTGGGCTTGCCACCCGGAATGCGCTGACGCACCGCGCCGAACGCCCGAGCCGCGCCTCCACCGAGCGCGTACACGCCCGGAATCTCCCGGGCGGCGATGCCCGCGATCTTGGCGACCACGCCGTCCGCGATGGACGTGCGGCCCTTCTCGGTGGCCAGCTTGACGACCTCCGTGGAACGAGCCCCGCCCGCCGGCGAACGCTCGTCGTCCTTCTGCAGCGCCTGCGTGCCGGTCTTGCCCTGGGTCGTTGCGTCTGTCATCGGCGCACTTCCTTCCTCGACTGCCCGAACCATGCGACCGGAACCCCACTCGGTCCCGCCTGACATCGGTGCCCGTTGCCGGGTTCACCACACCTGTACGACACACACACCGGGCGAACGTCACGCGTCGATCGGAGGATGTTTCGCCGAATCCGACGCTATCCCGCCGGGCCGCTCCCGGCGTGCATCCGGACCCTCGCCTCGCCGTGAGAGTGGCGGTTCTCGTGTTGTGCCCCCGAGGGCAGTACGGTCGCCGAGTCGGGACGAGGAGGGAAGCCGATGGCCGACGAGGCCGAGCTCGACGAGAGCACCCTGGTGGTGCGGGCTCAAGAGGGCGACGCCGAGGCATTCGAGGTGCTGATGCGCCGGCACGGTCGATCCCTGTACTTGCTCGCGTTGCGCATCCTGGGACGCCCCACGGACGCCGAGGACGCGGTCCAGGAGGCGTTCATCGCCGCGTGGCGCAGGCTGCCCGGGTTCCGCGCCGAATCGTCGTTCCTGACCTGGATGTATCGCATCGTCACCAACCGCGCGCTGAACATCGCCCGGACCAGACGGCCCACGGTCGGTCTCGATCAGGTGCCGGATCGGGCGATAGAGCAAATGGCGGACAATCCGGAACGACGGGCGGAGGGGTCGGCGGCGCTCAAGGCGCTTCAGCAGGCGATGGGCAAGCTCACCGAGGAGCAGCGGGCCTGCTGGGTTCTGCGCGAGTTGCACGGGCAGAGCTACGACGAGATCGCGGCGGCCGTGGGAATCGGGGCGAACGCGGTCCGGGGCAGGATCTTCCGAGCACGACAGACCCTGGCGGAGGCGATGCGGCCGTGGACATGACGAACGAGGCGGGCGACGCACCCGACGCGCTGCGGCTGCCGTCCGCGGCGGAACTGCTCGCGACGACCCGGCACGCCTCGGCGGAGCCGGCCGCGTCGGCGAGCGCCGACCCGGATCCGGATCTGCTGCCGTGTGGGCGAGATCCCGAGGCGGTGCTCGAACACGCCGCCGCGGGCGAGTCGGACGAGCACGAGCGCGCGTGTCCCGAATGCCAGGCGCTGCTGCGCGACCACTCGGTTCTCGACCAGGTCACCCGCGAGTGGGCCGAGCTGCCGGTGCCGGTGCCGGACGACCTGGGCACGCGGGTGATGCGCCTGGTCCGGGCCGAGCTGCACACCGGCCGGCTGCTGCCGCTGGGCGAGCCGGACGAGCAGTTGACGCTGACCGAGACCGCCGCGGCGCGTACGCTGCGCGCGGCGGTGGACGCCGAACCCGGTGTACAGGCCCGCAGTTGCCGGATTCGGCCGCACGAGAACCGGGCGGGCGCGGCGGTGCCGGGACCGGTCACCGTGCGGTTGTCGGTCGGCGTGCCCTACGGCGAGCCGATCCACGCGCTGGCCGATCGGCTGCGCGAGCGGGTGCGCCGGGCGGCGAGCGAACGACTGGGGTTGGAAGTGGCGAAGGTGGACGTGGACGTGGTGGGCCTGGAACCGACTGCCGGGGATCGGGAGGCGGACCGATGAGCCGGCCCGCGACGCGCATCTCGCGCGAGATGTCCATCCTGGCCCGGACCACCGCCGGGAGCGCGGCGCTGACCGTGCCGGGCGTGGTGGACCTGCAGCCGGGTCTGCTCGACGCGGTCGCCCAGGTCTCGGGCGGCCTGATCCCGGGCCGGGTCCCGGGGGTGACCACCCGCGTGCTCGACGAAGTCCTGCACGTGGACGTGCAGTTTCGCGCGGCGGTGGACCGCCGGGTGCTGGACGTGGCCCGCGAGGTGCGCGCGGCGGTCACCGCCGAGGTGTGCCGGCAGACCGGGCACAAGCGCGTGGTGGTGCACATCCTGGTCACCGACGCGGGGGTGTGACCCCGATTACCGCCGCCGGCGCCTGGGTCAGACGTTGGCGAGGCTGTACGAGGGCCGCTCGTTCAGCCCGGCCGGGTCGTGACCGGGCAGGTGGCCGTAGGCGCCGATGATGCCACCGATCTCCTCGGTGGCGGTCAGCGGTCCGGTCGCGTCGGCGGCGCGCGGCACGCGTCCGTGCCCGATCAGTTGGAGCCACTTGTTCAGCGGCAACCGGGCCCGCTCGTACGCCTCCAATGCCTCGACCGGATCCTGGTACGAGGCCAGCGAACGGGCCAGCACCCGCGCGTCGACGATCGACTCGGACGCGCCGCCGAGCACGTAGGGGTACATCGGGTGGGCGGCGTCGCCGAGCAGGGTGACCCGGCCGAACGACCACTGGTCCAGCGGCGGTCGGGTCACCAGCGGATAGCCCGACGCCTCGGTCGGCGTCTTGACCATCGCGCCGATGTCGGCTCCCGCGATGCTCCAGCCACGGAAGACCCGGGTGAGCCGGCGCAGGTCCGCGGGACCGTTCCAGCCGGTGTCGCCGAGTTCGCCGGCGGATTGCCGATCGGGCAGCTCCGCGAGCCAGTTGGTGAGTGTGGTCCCGTCCCGCGGGTCGATCGGCTTGATCGGGTGCGCCATGAAGCGCGCCTCGCCGTGCGCGGTCATGATCATGGTGTGTCCGTCGGCGAACGGCGCACAGCGGGTGGTGCCGCGCATCAGGATCCGCGGCTGCGCGACCGGCAGGCCCTCGTCCGGCAACAGCGTCGCGCGGGTCGCCGAGTTGATCCCGTCCGCCCCGATCAGCACGTCGGCCCGCTCCTTCCAGGGCCGCCCCTCGCCGTCGACGAAATACGCGGTCACTCCGTCGTCGTCCTGGTCGAATCCGGTCAGCCGCGACCCGGTACGCACCGCCGGGCGGCCCAGTCGCTGGTAGACCGCGCGCAGCAGGGCGACCTGCAACTCACCTCGGTGCACGGACAGATGCGGCCACAGGAAGCCGGCCCGCTGGCCGCGCGGTGCGAGCACCACGCGCTCGGCCGCCCGATCGGGATAGGCCACGCCGGACAGTGGCACGCCCAGGTTGGCGATCGGATGGTAGAGGTCGAGTTCGGCGAGTTCGCGCACCGCGTGGGGCAGGAGGCTGATCCCGAGCCCGAGGGGCCGGATTCTCAGTGCCGCGTCGATCACCGTCACTTCGGTGATGCCCGCGTCGTACAGGCTCAGTGCCACAGCCAGTCCACCTATGCCGCCGCCGGCGACGAGAACACGCACGTAGAAGCCCCTCTTGCCAACCACTTGGAATATCACCACACTACCCGCCGTGCCGGACCGCGGGCGGCCGACGCGCGCTCAGATGGCCAGCGCCTCGGAATCGGTCGTTTCCTCGTCCCGGTCCCGGAACTGACGGTGGTACAGGTCCGCGTACAGTCCGTTCAGGACGAGCAACTCGGCGTGTGTACCGCGCTCCACGATGCCGCCGCCGTCCACCACCAGGATCAGGTCGGCGTCGCGCACGGTGGACAGCCGGTGGGCGATCACCAGCGCGGTGCGGCCCGCGAGCGCGGTGGCCAGCGCCTGCTGCACCGCCGCCTCGGACTCGGAGTCCAGGTGCGCGGTCGCCTCGTCGAGCACCACCACGCGCGGTGACTTGAGCAGCAGTCGGGCGATCGCGAGCCGTTGCTTCTCGCCGCCGGACAAGCGGTGGCCGCGTTCGCCGACCACGGTGTCCAGCCGATCCGGCAACTCGGCCACCAGGTCACCGATGTTCGCCCCGTGCAGCGAGGCCCACAGTTCCTCTTCGCTCGCATCCGGCTTGGCGTAGAGCAGGTTGCCCCGGATCGTGTCGTGGAACATGTGCGAGTCCTGGGTGACCACGCCGACGGCGTCCCGCAGCGAGTCCAGGGTGACGTCGCGCACGTCGTGGCCGCCGATCCGCACCGATCCCTCGGTCGCGTCGTAGAGCCGGCCGACCAGCGAGGTGATGGTGGTCTTGCCCGCACCCGAGGGACCCACCAGGGCCACCACCCGACCGGGCTCGGCCCGGAAGGACACGTCCCGCAACACCGGTTCGGAGCGGTGCCGGTCGAGCACCGCGACGCTCTCCAGCGAGGCCAACGAGACCTGGTCCGCACCGGGGTAGGCGAAGGAGACGCCGTCGAACTCGACGGTGGCCGCGTCCGCCGGCAGTGGCTTCGCGTCCGGCTTGTCGGCGATCAGCGCGGGTAGGTCGAACACCTCGAAGACCCGCTCGAAGCTGACCAGCGCGGTCATCACGTCCACCCGCACGTTCGCCAACGCGGTCAGCGGCCCGTACAGCCGACCCAGCAGCACGGTGAGCGCGACCAGCGTGCCCACCGTCAGCCGCCCGTCCACCGCCAGATGCCCACCGATCAGGTACACCAGCGCGGTCGCCAGCGAGGCGACCAGGGTCAGCGCGGTGGCGAACACCCGGTTCACCAACGCGATCCGGATGCCGATGTCGCGCACCCGGGCGGCCCGTCCGGAGAACAGCGCGTCCTCCTCCTCGGGCCGGCCGAAGATCTTCGCCAGCATCGCGCCTGAGACGTTGAACCGCTCGGTCATCACAGTCGACATCTCGGCGTTCAGCTGCATCTGCTCGCGCGTCATGGTCTGCAACCGGCGCCCGATCCACTTCGCCGGCAACAGGAACAGCGGAAGCAAGACCAGCGAGACCAGGGTGATCTGCCAGGCCAGGTAGAACATCGTGCCTGCGACCAGCACCAGGCTCACCAGGTTGGACACCACGCCGGCCAGGGTGGAGGTGAACGCGCGCTGTGCGGACAACACGTCGTTGTTCAGCCGCGAGATCAACGCGCCGGTCTGGGTCCGGGTGAAGAACGCGATCGGCTGCCGCTGTACGTGCGCGAACACCCGGCTGCGCAGCTCGTAGATCGAGCCCTCGCCGATCCGCGCCGAATACCACCGCTCGGCCAGGCCGAACCCGGCGGCGAGCAGCGCGATACCCGCCACCACCATCGCGAGCATGGTCACCAGGTGACCGTCGCCCTTGAGTACTCCCTCGTCGACGATCCGCTGCGCGAGCAGCGGCGGCACGATGGTCAACACCGCGCCGATCACGACCAGGATCAGATACGCGGTGATCTGCCGCGCGAAGGGTCTCGCGAACTCGCCCACCCGCCGGACCGTGCCGGGCGCGAGCTTGCGCTCGACCACCGACGCGTCACGCGTGTAGGACCGCAGATTCATGCCCATCGGGCCGCCGCCACTCATCACGCCTCGTTCCCCGTACATATCAAGTGATCACCACAAAATCCTGAGCCAACCTCAGCACTTCGTGTAGAGGAACACCGGCATGGGCCCGCTTAGTCCCGGGCCCGACCCGGTTCCCGAGCGCGGGCGGCGGCTCGATGTGTGACGGGGATCCCGCCGGTACTCCTATTCGCCCGTCCCGGCGAGGTCGCGCAGCCGGCGCGCCTGGGCGGCGCGTTCGGCGGCGCGTTGTTGGTCGTACGTACGCGCCGAAGCGCCCGCGAGCAGGGCCTTCGTCTCGATCACCGCGTCGCGCGGCGCGGCCAGGAGCGCGGCCAGCAGGTCGCGCGCGGCACCGTCGAGTTCCTCGCGCGACACCGTGAGCGTGGCCAATCCCATCGACACCGCCTCCTGCGCGCCGACCCAGCGCCCGGTGACGCAGATCTCCAACGCGCGGGCATAACCCACGAGGTCGACCAACGGCTTGGTCCCGGCCAGGTCCGGGACCAGACCCAGCGCGGTCTCGCGCATCGAGAACCGCGCGTCGTCGGCGCACACCCGCAGATCGCAGGCCAGCGCCAGCTGGAAGCCGGCGCCCACCGCATGCCCCTGGACGGCGGCGACGGTGATCAGATCGGGGCGCCGCCACCAGGTGAACGCCTCCTGGAACGAGGCGATGGTCGCGTCGAGTTCCTCGTCGCTCGCCCCGGCCAAGGTGACGAGATCCGATTCCCCCGCGATGCCCCCTCCACCGGGGAACATCCGCCGATCCAGGCCCGCGGAGAAGGAGGCACCCTCCGCGCGCAACAGCACGGCCCGGACGTCACCGGGCAGGTCGCGACCGACTGCGGCGAGCGCGCGCCAGAGCGCGGGAGTCTGCGCGTTGCGCCGATCGGGGTTGGTGAGGGTCACCACCGCGAACGAACCCTCGATCACGACCGAGAGGTCCTGCCGTGCCGCGTGGTCGGCACTGCCGACCTCGCCGCCGTTGTTGTCCGTGCCGCCGTTGCTGTTCGTACTGTCGAGCTGATTCGCCACCACGTCCACGGTCCCTCCCGTGTTCGGGTCGCTTCCGTCGAACGACCACGCGCCCGACGTTACCGGTCGGTCACATGGTCGTTCGACGGACGGTACGGTGTTGCCGATCCCTTGGAGCTCGACCTCAGGCCGAGGACGACGCGGCGGTCTTGGCCTTGCCCCGCGTTGCCCCACCCCTGCCTCGGAGGGTCACCCCGGACTCGCTGAGCATCCGGTGCACGAAGCCGTAGGAACGGCCCGTCTCCTCCGCAAGGGCGCGGATGCTGGCACCGGAGTCGTACTTCTTCTTGAGGTCAGCCGCGAGCTGCTCGCGCGCGGCACCGGTCACCCGGCTGCCCTTCTTCAGAGTCTCGGCCACACGTGCCTCCTCATAGGAAGTGCGCTCTGGAATCCCATGATCACCCCTGAGGCATGGCATGGCCAGTGATTCCACCAGGCCCGCAGGCTTGATCATCTCGGTGCGTGGCCTCTTGCACACAAAGATCACCCGAGCGGAATCGCGCCTTCCCGTGCCGAATGCTTGACCGAATCCTGTGTCCGCCGGCAAAGGCGCTGGTCACCCATGAGATTCGCGACCTTGCTCTGTGTCGCCGTCGAGGCCGGTGACCGGCGTCACCTACGGACCGGAACGATGGCTTCCTCTTGTGAGGGTTTCGTGGCGAAAACCCGTCGAGGGGACGAAAGCGATCACCGACCACCGGCAACACCACGTCGGGTGCGACCACGGGTAACACCAC
>NZ_JBEXCV010000210.1:0-12166 GCF_040605455.1 Embleya sp. NPDC005575
GGCTCTTCCGATCGGGCCCGCCTGGTGGCGGCCGGACTGGTCGTGGAGCACACGCCGGGCGCGGCGGCGACTCCGAGCGCGGCGCCGCGCCCGGACGTCGCCGAAGTTCTCCATCCGGCCCTCGTCTCGGGTGCGCGTCCGGCACGTGTCGCCGTACGGCGGGGCGACCCGCACCACGTGCAACGGCACGGCCTGGACGTACTACCAGGCGGTCAAGGTCCTCGGCTGACGACCGCGGTCGAAAGATTCCTCCCGTTCCCTGTCACACGTTCGCGGGTTGCTCCGTCAGTGCTGTGTAGGACCCCGCAGGGCCGGAACGGCATCGCCGACCGGCTCGCCCACACACTGGAGGAGACGTCATGACCGCTCGGATGAAGAACCCCGCGATGGTGCTGCCCGACGCGATGAAGGGGATCCAGAACATCTACAAGGCGATGTACGCGGGCGGTGTGCAGCCGCAGATCCTGGAGCTGGTCCACCTGCGCGCCAGCCAGATCAACGGCTGCGGCGCCTGTGTGTTCGCCGGTGTGACGAGCGCGAAGAAGTCCGGCGAGAGCGACGAGCGGCTGCACGCGGTGGCCGCCTGGCGGGAGGCGTCGTTCTTCACGGATGCCGAGCGCGCCGCGTTGGCGCTGACCGAGGCGTCGACGCGGCTGGCCGACCATTCCGGGCAGGCCGTGTCGGACGCGCTGTGGGACGAGGTGGCCGACCACTTCGACGAGCAGCAGCTCTCCGCGATCATCCTGATGATCTCGGTGACGAACTTCTTCAACCGCATCAACACCACCATCCAGGAGCCCGCCGGCGCGACCTGGAGCTGACCGCACCCGGCGGTGGCGGTACGACCGGACCCGACCGGCGACCTCGGCATCGGGGTCGCCGGTCGGGCTCGGGTCCGAGCCATCCACACCTTCGGGCGCGCAACCGTCATCCGATCGGGTGGAACGCACGCCGATGCCCCGAGCGAGCCATGCCCCCGAACTATCAAGGAGGCATGAACGACGAGTCGAGTTCGACGGTGACGCGCCCGCCCGACCCGGGGACGGGGTCGTACGGGTGCGCGCCCGGGGCACCGCGGCAGATGTGGCCGGTCGGCGTGGGCGCGACCCCGGTGTTCGATTCGCTGGTGCGCGAGTGGGCCGAGACCACTCGCCAGATGCCGCAGGCGGCACCCACGTACAGCTGCGCCTCCTGCCGTCTGCCGCATCCGCCGGCGCCGTGGGGGCCACCGACGCCGTAGGGCGTGCTGTCGCGAGCTTCGCCCGCGTCGGCTACGGCCCCGGGCTTGTTCGTCCCGCGGATCGCGGGAGCGGGCGCCGACGCGGAGGCGCGCTCGTGGCGTGCGTGCGACGGTGGGCGGGAGTGGACGCGGGCCGCTCGCCGGATCCGGGTGGGCGCGAGCGTCGATCACCGGGAGGAAACATGTCTCCGATCTCTCGTGGCCTCGGGAACCGGTCGGCGGGATCCGCATGGGGGTCGTCGGGGGTGTCGCGCGTACTGCTCGTGCTCGCGCTCGCCTCGGTGATCCTCGGCGCGGTCGTGCTGGCCTGGCCGACCCAGACGGTGCGCGTGATCGCCATCCTGTTCGGCTTGTATTTGCTGGTCAGCGGCCTGATGCAGCTCGCGCTGGGCGCGGGTGGCCTGTTCGCGGGCGGCCTGCGGGTGGTGCTGATCGTCAGCGGCCTGCTGTCGGTGGTGCTGGGCATCCTGTGTCTGGGCGGCGGCTCGCGCTCGGTCACCGTGCTGGCCGTCTGGATCGGTATCGGCTGGCTCGTGCGCGGCATCGCCGAACTGGCGGGCGCGGCGGCCACCGGCGGATTGCCCGGCCGGGGCTGGATGGTGTTCTTCGGGAGCCTGGACATCGTCGCGGGCATCGTGCTGATCGCCGCCCCGGTGACGAGTACCAAGGTGTTGGCCGTACTCGCCGGCATCGTGCTGATCGTGTTGGGTCTGCTCGGGGCGTTGGCGGCGATCGGCGTGGGCCGAGGCCCGACCCGCGCGGACGCGACCTGGCAGGCGGGTTCGGCGTCGCGGTCCTCGCGGCTGCCCTGAACGCGGGGCCGACGCGGCGAAGCGCGGCCGAACAGGACCTGGTCGCACGGCAGTTGGGTGACCGGCAGCCGAGAGCGCCGAGCAGCGTCGGGCCGGCGATCGCAAGGGCCGCGAGGAGGGTCGATCGGTTACGGCGGTCCGCGGCGCGGGGCTTTTCGCTGAAGGTCCTGAAGGTCATGCCCGCGGTCGAGGCCGCGGCATGTCGCCGTCCCGTATGAGGTTTTCGATACGACGACGATATGTCGGGGCTCGTAGCCTCGGAGTATGCGTGTGTTGATCGTCGAGGACGAGCCCTATATGGCGCAGGCCATCTGCGATGGCCTGCGCCTGGAAGCCATCGCGGCGGACATCGCAGGTGACGGCGATACCGCGCTGGAACTGCTGAGTATCAATACGTACGACATCGCCGTCCTCGACCGGGACATTCCCGGGCCCAGCGGTGACGAGGTCGCCAAGAGCATCGTCGCCTCCGGTAGTGGCATGCCGATCCTCATACTCACCGCTGCCGACCGTCTCGACGACAAGGCCACCGGGTTCGAGCTCGGCGCCGATGACTACCTCACGAAGCCGTTCGAACTTCAGGAACTCGTGCTCAGGCTCAGGGCACTTGACCGCAGACGTGCGCACAGCAGGCCGCCCGTGCGGGAGATCGCGGGTCTGCGGCTTGACCCGTTCCGCCGGGAGGTCCACCGCGACGGCCGCTATGTCGCGCTCACGAGGAAGCAGTTCGCCGTACTCGAAGTCCTCATCGCCGCCGAGGGCGGTGTCGTCAGCGCCGAGGAACTGCTGGAGCGGGCCTGGGACGAGAACGCCGACCCGTTCACCAACGCCGTACGGATCACCGTCTCAGCCCTGCGCAAACGGCTCGGCGAACCCTGGATCATCGCCACCGTGCCAGGCGTCGGCTACCGCATCGACACCGCACCCGGCACCGGACGCGAGGGGCAGAGCCGTGGCTAGGCAGCCTGGCGTGAGCGTGCGCGTCAAGCTCACCCTCAGCTACGCCGGATTCCTCATGCTGGCCGGCGCCCTGCTGATGGGGGCGGTGTGGGTGTTCCTCCTGAGGTACGTCCCCGACCGGGCGATGCTCTACAACCCCGATGACAGGCTCAATGGCGGTGTTTTCCCCATCCGGTCCGCTCTTCTGAACGAATTCGCTCCGAGGGCAGCCGCAGTACTGGCATTCCTGCTGGTGTTCGGCCTCGTGGGAGGGTGGATCCTCGCCGGCCGCATGCTCGCTCCGCTGACCCACATCACGGACGCCACCCGCATGGCCACCAACGGATCGCTCTCCCACCGCATCCGGCTGCCGGGTCGCGGGGACGAGTTCCGCGAACTCGCCGATGCCTTCGACATCATGCTGGAGCGGCTCGAAGCACACGTCGCCGAGCAGCAGAGATTCGCCGCCAACGCCTCGCATGAACTGCGCACGCCGCTGGCGACCACGCAGGCTCTTCTCGACGTGGCGCGCAACGATCCGCACCACGACACCGACGAGCTCGTCGAGCGCCTTCGCGTCGTCAACGCCCGGGCGATCGACCTCACCGAGGCGCTGCTCGTGCTCAGCCGCGCCGATAAGCAGGCCTTCACCCGGGAGCCCGTCGACCTGTCCCTGCTCGTGGAAGAGGCCGCCGAGACACTGCTCCCGCTCGCCGAGAAGCGCGGGGTCGCCATCGACACCACCGGTGACATCGCCACGGCTTCCGGGTCGCCGGCGCTGCTGTTGCAGATGACGACGAACCTCGTGCACAACGCCATCGTGCACAACCTGCCCGAACGCGGTTCGGTGTGGGTCCGCACCGGCGTCCGCTCCGGGAGCGTGGTACTCACTGTCGAGAACAGCGGGGAGAAGCTCTCCCCAGAGTTGGTCTCGATCCTGACCGAACCGTTTCAGCGCGGCACCGAACGCATCCACAACGACCACGCCGGGGTCGGCCTCGGCCTGGCTATCGTCCAGCGGATCGTCCACGTACACGACGGATCCCTCACCCTCACCCCGCGCGCCGACGGCGGCCTGCGCATCGCCGTTCAACTGCCCGCCTCAGCACCGCATTCAGCCGAGTAGTTCAGGAACTTGATCAGTGAGTGAAGCAAGACAAGACGTTGCGGACGCGCGGCAGCGGGTCGAAGCGGAGGGGCGCGCCGGGACCGCCGTGAACGCCGAAACCGCCGAGACCACCAAGACCACAGTGAAGCGCTCGGTCATCCACCGGGCGATCGGCAGCCTGTCCCGGCCGGGGCCGTGGAAACGCGGCCGGTTGCTCGCGGCGCCGGCGCTACTGCTCGGCCTGCTCCTGCTGCTGCATACGCGGATACCGAACCGGATCGGGAACATCGGCAGTCTGGTGGAGACCACCCTGCCGTGGTTCGGCGTGTTCATCCCGGTGCTGTTCGCCGGGGCACTGTGGCGTCGGTCCGCCTCCGCGGTGGTCGCGCTGCTGCTGCCGGTCGTGACGTGGGTGAGCCTCTTCGGCGGGCTACTCATCGACAAGTCACGGCCGGGCGGCGACCTCACTGTGGTCGGCCACAACGTCGACGCCGACAACCCGGACCCCGCCGGCACCGCCCGCGACCTGGCCGCCTCCGGCGCGGACCTGTTGGCCCTGGAGGAGATCACCGCACAGGCGAAGCCGACGTACGAGAAGGAACTGGCGAAGGCGTACCCCTACCACTCGGTACAGGGCACGGTCGGGCTGTGGAGCAAGCTGCCGCTGTCGGATATCCGGCCGGTCGACATCGCGCAGGACGTCGGGCCGCTGGGGGACTCCAAGGCTGCCGACGTCAAGCTGGCCGACAACCGGGCGCTGCGTGCCACGGTGGCCACCGACCACGGGCCGCTGGCCGTGTATGTGGCCCATCTGGGATCCGTTCGCGTGAATCCCAGGGGAGGCTTCCGGACGGCGAGCCGGGACAGGAACGCCGAGGCGCTCGCCAAGGCCGTCGCCGCCGAGCAGAACAAGCGGGTGGCGCTGCTCGGCGACATGAACGGCACCACGGACGACCGCGCGCTCGACGGCATCACCTCGCAGCTGCACTCGGCCCAGGACGCGGCCGGGAACGGCTTCGGCTTCAGCTGGCCGGCGAAGTTCCCGATGGTACGGATCGACCAGATCCTCACCCGGGGCGTGGAGCCGCGGAGTTCGTGGGTGCTGCCGGCCACCGGGAGCGACCACCGGCCGGTGGCGGCCCGCGTCAGCTGGTGACCGCATCCCGGTACGGGACGTGCCGGAACAGGCTGGACCGAAAGTTCCGGAACATATCGCCGGCGTATCGAAAACCGCATACGCGCCCGCAACACCGCATTGCCTTGACTGGCGGCATGTCCTACAGCGAATCAGTACACACAGCAGCCGGAACCCGGCGGTACTCGGGGGCAAGCGCCTCGGGCGGGCCTTTGACCGTCTGGCCGATCAGCACCACCGAGCACTTGGCGTTCGTACGGTCCCAGCGGTCGGCCAGTTTCCTGCAGACGTCGGCCTGGGGCCGTGTGAAGACCGAGTGGCGCAGCGAGTCCCTCGGCTGGTTCGACGGCGGACAGCTGGTCGGTGCCGGGCTCGTCCTGCACCGCCCGGTGCCGAAGCTCGAACGGTTCACGCTGGCCTATCTGCCCGAGGGCCCGGTCATCGACTGGACCGGCGATCTCGGCGTGTGGCTCGACCCGCTGGCGGCTCATCTCAAGGCGCACGGCGCGTTCGGGATCCGGCTCGGCCCGCCGGTGCGCACGGACACCTGGAGCGCCGCCCAGGTCAAGGAGGGTGTCGCCGACCCGGGCACCAAGCGGCTCACCGAGGTGCCCAGCCAGTGGTCCGACCCGGTCGGCGCCCAGGTGGCCGGCCGGCTAAGGCGTGCGGGCTGGCTGCCGCAGAGCCCTGTGGACGGCTTCGGGGTCGGGCATCCGCAGTTCAAGTACGAGCTTCCGCTGGCCGGCAGGACCGAGGAGCAGCTCCTCAAAGGCATGAACCAGCAGTGGCGCCGCAACATCAGGAAGGCGGCAAAGGAGGGTGTCGAGGTCACGGTCGATACGGTCGGCGCGGGCCTGAAGGCGTTCCACGACCTCTACGTCCACACCGCCGAGCGGGACCGCTTCACGCCCCGGCCGCCGGGCTACTTCGAGACCATGTTCGCCGAGCTGAGCGCGGAGGATCCCGAGCGGATCAAGCTCTATCTGGCCCGCCACCAGGACGACTTGGTCGCCGCCACGATCCTGGTCCGCGTCGGTGCCCACGCGGTGTACTGCTACGGCGCCTCCTCCACCGAGAAGCGCGAGGTGCGCGGCTCCAACGCCTGCCAGTGGGCGATGATCCGCGACTCGCTCGCGGCCGGCTGCGACTGCTACGACCTGCGCGGCATCACCCCCACCCTCGACGCCGACGACCCGCACGTCGGGCTGATCCGGTTCAAGGTCGGCACCGGTGGTCAGGCGGTGAGGTACGTGGGCGAGTGGGACCTGCCCCTGCGGCCGTTGGTCTACCGGGCCTTCGACCTCTACATGAGGCGCCGCGGGCGGTAGGCCCGACCGACAGCAGGACGGGAGGCCCAATTACGTGAGCTGGGCGGCCACTTCGTCGAGGCGGGCCCCGCGGGACGCCTTGACGAGCACCACGTCGTCGGCGGCGAGGTGGCCGCGCAACCAGGTGACGGCCGCGCCGTTGCCGTCGAGCACCACCGCCCGCTCCCCCGCTCCGTCGGCGATCGACCGGGCGGCCTCGCCGACCACGGCCACCACGTCGGCGCGGGCGGCGGCGTACTCCCCGATGGCACGGTGCTCGGCCGCACTGGCGTCGCCGAGTTCGAGCATCTCGCCGAGTACGGCGATGCGGCGCCCACCCTCGATCGCCGCCAGCGCGTCCAGGGCGGCGCGGGTCGAGTCGGGGTTGGCGTTGTAGGAGTCGTTGAGCAGCGTCGCGCCGCCGGCGAGGACGCGCAGCTCCATCCGCCACTGAGACAGGGGAGCGGTGGCCAGCGCCGCCTCGGCCAGGTCGAGAGGTACTCCGGCCGCCAGCCCCGCGGCCGCGGCGGCCGACGCGTTGAGCGCCTGGTGGGCGCCCACGTGCGGCAACGCGACGGATGTGCAGGCGTCGGCGGTCCGCAGCGTGCAGGACGGACGGCCGAGCCCGTCGAGATCCAGGCCGAGCATCGTCACGTCGGCGTGCTCCGCCCGGCCGAAGGTCAGCACGGGGCCGTCGGTGAGCGCGCGCATCGCGTCCACGCGGGGATCGTCGGCGTTGAGTACGGCGGTGCCGCCGGGCGCGAGCCCCCGCACCAGCTCGCCCTTGGTTTCGGCGATGGCCGCGCGTGACCCGAACTCGCCGAGGTGCGCTTGGCCGACGTTGAGGACGACGCCGATGTCGGGCGCGACCAGGCCGGTGAGCTCGGCGATGTCGCCGATGTGGCGGGCTCCCATCTCCAGTACGAGGAACCGGGTGGCCGCGTCCGCGCGCAGCATGGTGAGCGGCACACCGAGCTCGTTGTTGAGCGAGCCGATCGTGGCGACCGTCGGCCCAGCGCTCGAAAGCACGGCCGCCAGCAGGTCCTTGGTGCTGGTCTTGCCCTGCGAACCGGTCACCCCGACGACGGTGAGGCCGTCGCGCAGCCGGGCCACGACGTGCGCGGCGAGCGCCTGCAGCGCGGCCCGAGCGTCCTCGACGACGACGGTGGGCAGCAGCGTGGGCCGGGAGCCGAGCACGGCCACCGCGCCGGCCCGGCCGGCCTGACCGACGTATTCGTGGCCGTCGACGTGCTCACCGGCGAAGGCGACGAAGAGGCCGCCCGGCTCGGCCTGCCGGCCGTCGAGTACGGCCGGCGCGGTCACCGTCACGGACGCGTCGCCCTCGACCGTCCCGCCGACAATCGCGGCGATCTCGCCGAGGCTGAGGGGGATCACGCTGATTCCTTGTACGTCATGCCACCAGTCAATGCGCCGCGGTGTATCGCCGGCATATCGAAATCCACATACGTTCCGGCAACACCACGACGCCTTGACTGTACGTATGACCTACAGCGAACCACCCCGCATCACCGTCTATGGGTGCGGCCCCGATGAGGCCGTCTTGTTCCGAGAGCTGACGCCACGCTTCGGTGTGACGCCAACCATTGCGGACGCACCGGTATCCGAAGCGAATATCGAGCTGGCAGCCGGAAGCCGATCCATCAGTGTCGGCCACAAGACTCCCATCGCCAACACCACTCTTCTTGCGCTTGGCCAAGTCGGCGTGACGTATATCTCCACGCGGAGCATCGGGTGCAACCACATCGATGTGGAATACGCGGCCGGCATCGGCATCACGGTGGAAAACGTCAGCTACTCGCCGGACAGCGTGGCCGACTTCACGCTGATGCTGATACTGATGGCGGTACGCAACGCGAAATCCATCATCCGGCGCGCGGATGTCCACGATTACCGGCTGAACGAAGTGCGCGGCAAGGAACTGCGCGATCTGACCGTCGGCGTGATCGGCACAGGACGCATCGGCGCTGCGGTCACGGACAGGCTGCGCGGTTTCGGTTGCCGCATACTCGCCCACGACAATCGCCCCAAAATCTCCGCCGAATACGTTCCTCTCGACGATTTGCTACAGCAGAGCGACCTGGTCACGCTGCATGCACCGCTCAACCCGGATACGCATCATCTGCTGAACCGGCAGCGTATCGAGCAGATGAAACAGGGCGCGCTGATCGTCAATACCGGACGAGGGGCACTCATCGACACCGAGGCCCTTGCATCGGCACTGGAAAGCGGCAGACTCGGCGGCGCGGCATTGGATGTCGTCGAGGGCGATGAAGGCATCTTCTACGCCGATTACCGAACCAGGTCCATGAAAAGCAAGTCACTGCTGCGGCTGCACGAGCTGCCGAATGTGCTCATCAGCCCGCACACCGCCTACTACACGGACCACGCCCTGCGTGACATGGTCGAAAACTCCCTCACCAACTGCCTGAAATTCGAAAGCGGGAACCGGCATGGATAAACTGAAGGTCGGCATCATATTCGGCGGACGTTCCGAAGAGCACCCCATCTCCATCAAGTCCGCACAAGAGGTCGCCCGGAACCTCGACGCCGAGAAGTACGAACCGTTCTATATCGGCATCACGAAGGACGGCGCCTGGAAGCTCTGCGACGGCCCCGACGCGGACTGGGAGAACGGAAACTGCCGTCAGGCCGCGCTGTCGCCGGACAGCACCGTGCACGGACTGCTTGTCCGGGACGAGGGGCAGGCGCCGGGGCGGTACGAGATGATCCCCCTGGACGTCGTACTGCCCGTGCTGCACGGCAAGCGCGGCGAGGACGGTGCGATGCAGGGGCTGCTCGAACTCTCCGGCATCCCCTATGTGGGCTGCGATGTGCAGAGTTCCGCACTGTGCATGGACAAATCCCTTGCCTACACCGTCGCCGCAAGCGCGGGAATCGCCACGCCGAATTTCTGGATCATCGCTGGAGACCAGAACATCGATCCCGGCCTGCTCACCTATCCGGTCTTCGTGAAGCCGGCGCGTTCGGGCTCTTCTTTCGGCGTCACCAAGGTGTCCCGGGCAGAAGAACTACAGAGCGCGGTGGAGACCGCACGGCAGTATGACGCGAAGGTGCTGATCGAAGAGGCCGTCGTCGGCAGCGAGATCGGCTGCGCCATCCTGGGGAACGAACTCGACCTGATGGCAGGCGAGGTGGACCGGATCGCCCTCTCCCACGGCTTCTTCCGGATCCATCAGGAGGATGCGCCGGAAACCGGTTCCGACAACTCGACGGCCATCGTTCCGGCCGATATTCCTGCGGAGTCACGCGTGCTCGTCCAGGAGACCGCCATGGCCGTATACCGCGCCTTGGGTTGCAGCGGTCTCGCACGGGTGGACCTGTTCCTCAAGGAGGATGGAGCGGTGGTCCTCAACGAGGTGAACACGTTCCCCGGCATGACCTCGTACAGCCGCTATCCCCGCATGATGGCGGCCGCAGGCATACCGCTCGGTGAAGTGCTCGACCGAATCCTGTCCTTGGCCCTGACGGGGAAGAGCCGATGAAGGACGACTTCGTATTCGTGGACGAACTCGTGTCCGGAACAGCCGGAATGCGCTGGGACGCCAAGTACGCCACCTGGGACAATTTCACCGGCAAGCCCGTGGACGGATATCTGGCCAATCGGATCGTCGGCACCAGGGTGCTGTGCGAAGGACTGGAACGAGCGCGCGAGCAGGCCGAATCCCTGGGCTTCGGCCTGCTCCTTTGGGACGGGTATCGCCCGCAGCGCGCCGTCGACTGCTTCGTACGCTGGTCAAAGCAGCCGGAGGACGGCCGCACGAAGGCGCGGCACTATCCGAACATCGGCCGGGCCGAGATGTTCGAACAGGGATATGTGGCCGCCAAGTCGGGTCACAGCCGGGGCAGCACCGTTGACCTCACGCTCTACGATCTGGCTTCCCACGAGATCCTCCCCATGGGCGGCGGCCATGACTTGATGGATTCCATCTCGCATCACGGAGCACAAGGGATCACGCAGGCCGAAGCGAGAAACCGCCGGCACCTCCGCACCCTCATGGAGACCTGCGGTTTCAGCGCATACGACTGCGAGTGGTGGCATTACACGCTGACCGACGAACCGTATCCGGACACGTATTTCGATTTCCCCATCGCATAGTCGAGCACGAAGTAGCGGAGCACCGCCAGGCCCGGGCACCAGAGCGGGGAGATCCACCAGCTGTTGCCGATCTCGGTGCCGGGCAGGGGCGTTCGTGGCGGGGGATGGTCGAACGCGAGCCGGCCACGGGACGTCGGACGAGGGACCCGCCGAAACCCGATGGCGACGCCGCCCGGGCCCGACTAGCGTCACGATGGTGAGTCTCGACATCCGGGAGATCCCCGAAGAGCACCTGGACCAGATATTGGATCTCGCCGATCTGGCCTTCCACGAGAAGGAATCGGACGAGAAACGCGAGCGCTTTCGCGAGTCGCTGAGCAGATGCGACCGTATCGGGGTGTACGACGACGACACCCTGGTCGGCCAGATCGCCGCACACCGCTTCTCCCTGTCCGTGCCCGGCGGTGAACTGCCGTGCGCAGGACTGGACTTCGTGGCCGTCGCGCCGACCCACCGGCGCCGCGGGCTGCTCGCGCGGATGATGGCCGAACAGTGGCGCCGGTGCGCCCAGGCCGGCCGGGCGCTGTCCTGCCTGTGGGCCTCCGAGGACGCGATCTACGGCCGCTTCGGCTACGCCCCCGGAACCGAGGGCTGCACCGTGGAGATCGACAGCCGACGCCCGCTCGCCCTGCGCATCGCTCCGGACCCGCGCCCGTTGCGGCTGATCGACGCGGCCAAGGCACCGGTCGTGCTCGGACCCGTGTACGAGGCGGGCCGCGCGCTGCGCCCGGGTCGCTTCGCCCGGGACGAGGAGTGGTGGGCCAAGAATGTGCTCGCCTTCGACGATGACGACGACGAGGGTACGGTCCGGATCGTGGTTCTCGGTGAGCCCGGCGCCGCCGCGGCCGGTTACGTCGTCTACCACGTCGAGGCCGTGACCGGTGCGTCACCGGTGGTCGAGGTGCACGAACTGGAGGCCGACAGCGCGCCTGTGGCCGCCACGTTGTGGGACTACCTGGCCTCGATCGACCTGACCGACAAGGTGGTGGGCCGGGTCCGGCCCTTGGACGATCCGCTGCTGCTGTTCGCGGCCGATCGGGACCAGGTGCGAGTGACCAAGCAGTTCCCGGCGTTGTGGATGCGCCTGGTGGACGTGCGCGCCGCGCTGACCGCGCGCTCGTGGGCGGCGCCCGTCGACGTGGTCCTGGCGGTTCGTGACCCGGGGGTACCCGCCAACGACGGCCGCTTCCGCCTCACCGCCGGCCCCGAGGGCGCGACCTACACGCCGACCGAGGCACCGGCCGAACTCACCCTGGACGTACCCGAACTGGCGGCCTGCTACCTCGGCGGCACCCCGGTGGCCCGCCTGGTGGCGGCCGGACTGGTCGTGGAGCACACGCCGGGCGCGGCGGCCCGCCTGGACGCGGCGCTGCGCACGGACCTGTTGCCGTTCGCCCACGAGGACTACTGAGCAAGCGCGGACGATTTCGCGAGGGTCGGCGCGAGCGACGAACCCGGGTCCGCACGGCCGGCTGGAGCGGCCGTGC
>NZ_JBEXCV010000211.1:0-12073 GCF_040605455.1 Embleya sp. NPDC005575
GGTGGCGGGAGCGCCGAGCAGGGCGGCTTCGGCGCGGCGGGCCCGCCACGGGCGGGCGGCGATGCCGCCGAGGGCGATCCGGACGTCCCGTACCGTGCCTGCGTGGACGTCGAGGGACGCGGCGACCGACACGGTCGCGAAGGCATAGGACGCGCGTTCGCGGACTTTGCGGTACCGGGATTGTGGTGCGGCGGCCGGGCCCGGGAGCAGGACGGCGGTGATCAGCGCCCCGGGCGGCAGCGCGGTTTCGCGCTCGGGCGTGGCACCCGGCCGCAGGTAGAAGTCGGTGAGCGGGATGCTGCCGGGACCGTCGAGTGCCTCGTAGCGGACGACGGCGTCGAACAGGACCAAGGCCACGGCCATGTCCGACGGGTTCGTGGCCGCACAGTGCGCCGACGTGTCGAGGATCGCGTGGTTGTGGTGCTCGCCGGAGATCGCCGGGCAGCCGCTGCCGGGCAGGCGCTTGTTGCACGGCTGGGAGACGTCGGCGAAGTAGCCGCACCGGGTGCGCTGGAGCAGGTTGCCGCCGACGGTGGCCATGTTGCGCAGCTGGCCGGAGGCGCCGGCCAGGATCGCCTGGCTCAGCGCCGGGTAGCGCCGCCGGACCTCCGGGTGTGCGGCGGCGTCGCTGTTGGTCGTGGTGGCGCCGATGACCAAGCCGCCGTCGGGGCCGTCGGCCACCTCGGAGAGCGGCAGAGCCCGTACGTCCACCAGTGTGGCGGCGGACTGCACACCGTCCTTCATCAGGTCGACCAGGTTGGTGCCGCCGGCGAGGTAGCGCACGTCGGTGCGGCCGGCGACCGCGGAGAGCGCGCCGTGTACGTCGGCGGGGCGGAGATACCCGAACTCCTTCATGCCCGAGCCTCCTCGCGGACCTCCGAGGCGCACACGGCCGTCTCCAGAATGGCGCGGACGATCTGCGGGTAGGCGCCGCACCTGCACAAGTTGCCGCTCATCCGCTCGCGGACCTCCGCGGCGTCGAGCGGGCCTCCGGCCGGGCCGGCCATCGCGTCCGGGGCGGTGGCCGCACTGGGCATCCCCGCCGCGTGCTCGGCGAGCATCCCGGCCGCGGAACACAGCTGCCCGGGCGTGCAAAAGCCGCACTGGAGTCCGTCGAGGCGAACGAACGCCTCTTGCATCGCGTTCAGTTCGCCGTCGGTGGCCAAGCCCTCGACGGTCGTCACCTGGGCGGCGTCGGCAGCCACGGCCAGGGTGAGACAGGAGACCACGCGACGCCCGTCCAGCAGGACCGTGCATGCGCCGCACTGTCCGCGGTCGCAGCCCCTTTTCGTGCCGGTGAGGCCCAGGTCGTCCCGGAGGGCGTCGAGCAGTGTCCTGCGATGGTCGACGGTCAGCTTCCGTGTGTCGCCGTTGACGTGCAGCACGATGTCGCTGCTGGTCCGGTCGGGCATGCGGTTCCTTTCGTGCGGGCAGGGCCGGGTCTTCTCGGGCCGGCCCCGAGATGCTCGGTACGACACCGGAGCGCGGGCCCGGAGGCGCCGGCGCAGCACGTCGCTTCCGGTCGTCCGGCGGGCGGTGCGCGGGCGGCGTGTCCATGCAACCAGCCCGACGGCAGGGCTGGTTTGGGCAAAGCAGGCGCTCTCTTGCCCATTCCTGTCGCCGTGGTACGCGCCCTCGGCCGGCGCAAGGCGGTTCGACCGAGCCGCGCGAGGACGGTGCGCCGGGGCGTGCCGTCAGGCCTGCGCCGACGCGATGCGGACCGCGCTCCGGGTGAGGATCCGGGCGAGCCAGTCCGTACGCGTCCGCCGCGCGGCCACGGCGAGGTGGGCCTGCGGGAACAGGGCGTCGAAGCCGTGGAACCCGCCCTGCCAGATGTGTAGTTCGGCCTCGCCGCCGGCCGCCCAGATGGCGTGTACGTAGGCGGCGTCCTCGTCGCGGAAGACTTCCGCCGAGCCCGCGTCGATGTACGTCGGCGGCAGTGCGGACAGGTCGTCGGCCAGGGCCGGCGACACGTACGGAGGTACCGCGCCGCGACCGAGACCGGCGAGCACGCCGGCCCACCCGAAGGCGTTCATCTCGGCTGTCCACACACCCGGAATACCGGAGAACTGGCGGCTGGACGCGGTCGAGTTGCGGTGGTCGAGCATCGGGCAGACCAGGATCTGCGCGGCGACCCGCGGCCCGGCCAGGTCGCGTGCCATCAGCACCGCGCCGGCCGCCAGGCCGCCGCCCGCACTGGCGCCGGCCACGATGATGCGGTCCGGATCGACCCCCAGTTCGGCGGCGTGCTCGGCCACCCAGCGAAGGCCGTGGTAGCAGTCCTCGACCAGCGTCGCGCCCCCGGCCTCGGGAGCCAGGCGGTACTCCACGGTCACCACCACGGCGCCGAACGCGTCGAGCCAGTCCAGCGGGATGTCGAGCTGGGAGAAGCGGTTGCCCATCACCATGCCGCCGCCGTGGATCCAGAACACGCACGGTGCGCCGGCCGCCCCCGGACCGGCCGCGCCGGACGCGGTGTCGGAATCAGGGCTCAGCACGGTCAAGGGGATGGGTGTCCCGTCCGGGTGGACGGCCGCCAGGTCGCGCCGGGTCACGGCACGGCCGTCCAGGAGAGTGTCGGGAGACGCGGCGGCGAACTGCCGCATCGTCGGCAGGAGGGCGTGGTCCAAGGTGGTGCCGAGCGGCAATCCGTTGAGCAGGGAGTGCAGTTCGGGGTCGATCTCGGGGCGTGCCGAGGTCATGGCAAGTGTCCTTCCGGAGAGTCGGCTGGTACGGGAGGCGGGAATCGGTGCTTGTCCGAGGCGGTGGACCGGAGGCGTGCACATCGGTTCAGAACGCGGCCTTGCCGCCGACCGGCACCACGTCGGCGTACTGCGGCTCATCGGCCAGCAGCGGCTGCAACCGGGCGACGAGGGCGGCCGCTTCGTCGGTCGCGAAGAACGCCGCGTGCGCCGCCTCGCTCGTCCAGCCCTCGGTCACATGGACCGTGTCGGGATCCGCGGCCGAGCGCCCGACGAGGAAGACGACGCAGTCGGCGGACGGCAGCGACGGAGCGGCCAGCAGGAACGCGACCAGCTCGTCGCCCTTCCCCGGCAGCGCGGTCATGGTGGCGTGGAAGCCGTGGGTCACGGTCATGGAGGTCTCCTCGATGGACTGAAGCGATCGTCTCGCCCGGATGTTTCGGACTTCTTCATCGAAGCAGCCTGACCTGCGCAAACGTTAGAACGATGGCCTCGGATACTTGCTTGATCCTCTCCGGCTTCTGGCAGAAAGACGGTTGCCGCTGGTTCACTGCGCGCATGAGCCTTGAGGAGATGCGCGCGCTGATCGAACGGCACGTACGGCCCGACGCGGCAACCAGCGTCGACGGCTTCCGGATCGCCAAGGTCACCCGGACCTCACCGCCCGGCCCGGAGACGTCCGGCGTGGTCATGGCGCTGATCGTCCAAGGCGCCAAGCACATCGCCCTCGGCGACCGGATCTACGAGTACGGCGCGGGCCAGTACCTGGTGACCTCGGTGGACATGCCGATCACCGGCCACTTCACGCAGGCCGATGCGGACGAACCCGCACTCGGTATCGGCCTGGACCTCCGGCCCACCGCCATC
Source organism: Embleya sp. NPDC005575 (assembly GCF_040605455.1). Classification (NCBI taxonomy): domain Bacteria; kingdom Bacillati; phylum Actinomycetota; class Actinomycetes; order Kitasatosporales; family Streptomycetaceae; genus Embleya; species Embleya sp. NPDC005575. Next base: position 3,570 of record NZ_JBEXCV010000211.1, read on the forward strand.
GCCGAACTCCTGCTCCAATCCGCGCCCGGCGACCTGCCGCCCGCATCGGGCACCCCGTCCGGCATGGCCGTCAGCACCGCGCCGCCCGAACTCCTCGACGCCGTGCTCCGACTGCTGCGCCTTTTGGACCGGCCGCGCGACCGCGCCGTGCTGGCGCCGCTGGTCGTGCGCGAGATCCTGTGGCATCTGATCGTCGGGGAACAAGGGTCCACGGTCAGGCAGTTGGGGCTCGCCGACAGCAGCCTCACGTGCATCGCCCGTTCGGTCCGGTGGATCCGCTCCAACTTCGCCGAGTCCTTCCGCGTCGAGGACGTCGCACGCGAGGCGGGAATGAGCGTCTCCGCGTTCCACCGCAGCTTCCAGGCGGTCACCGCGATGAGCCCGATCCAGTTCCAGAAGCAGATCAGACTCCAGGCGGCACGCATCCAACTCGTCGCCCGGCCAGGCGACATCACCGGCATCAGCCGCCGCGTCGGCTACGACAGCCCCTCGCAGTTCAGCCGCGAGTACCGCCGCCAGTTCGGACTTCCGCCGAGCCAGGACGCGATGCGCATGCGCGCCGAGGACCCGACGGTGGCGGGCTGATGCCGTCCCGTCGACGCGGCGGCACGCAGTCTCGTCGCGCGCCGTTCAGCGTCCCCCGGTCAGCTCCGCGTGGATGGCGGTACGCCCCGAACTGAGCGGCATCCCGCCGCGGCCGTGCTCCGACGCCACCACCTGCGCGAGGATCGACAAGGCGGTCTCCGCCGTCGAGACCCCGCCGATGTCCAGGCCCACCGGGCCTATCAGGCGCTCCAGGCCCGGCGTCCCGTACAGGCGGCGCAGCCGTCCGGCATGCGTGGCGCGGCTGCCCAGCGCACCCACGAACCCTGCTCGGCCGCCCAGCGCCGCGCGCAGTGCCCGGTCGTCGATCCGCGGATCGTGACTCAGCACGACCAGCGCGTCGTCCGCGCCGAGCGGATGGCCGGCCAGCCAGGCGTCCGGCCACGCGCGAACGACCAGCGCGTCGGCGGGAAACGCACCCGAGGCGACGTGGTCGGGACGCGGATCCAACACCACAACCGCGCGCCGCAGCGGCTCCGCCGACCGCGCCAGCGCGGCGGCGAGATCGGTCGCTCCCACCAGTACGAGCCGAGCACGCGGGACCAGCTCTTCAATGAACAACCCTCCGCACACGTCCAGTTCGTCTCGCGAACCGGCGGACACCCACATGTGCGGAGCGCGAAGGCCCACCCCGACCGCGAGCGGCAGCCCGTCCGCCACCGCCCGGGTGATAGCCGCAGCCACCGCAGCCGGCGGCGCCGGCGTCACCAGGACGCGCAACGCGCCCACACATGCCGGTCCCTCCTCCCACGGCAGCAAGTCGCCGCCCGGCAGCACATCGATCAGGCGGGCAGGTGCCCCGGCGAGCACGGCCCGGGCCACGTCGAGGACCATCCCTTCGACGCACCCGCCGGAGACCGAGCCGCGCCACTGCCCGTCGGAGGCCACTGCCATGGCGGCCCCCAGCGGCCGGGAACCGGGACCGTCGCGCCCCACCAGCCGGGCGATTACCACCGGGACTCCTCGCCGACCGTGCTCCTCCACGAACGGCCAAACCTCGTGCAGCACCGCACACCCCCGTACATATCGCAGTCGCCGTGCCATCGCGGCCTGCGGCCGACGGCGCGAGGCCCGCGTCCATCAGAGCAAGACCGCCGAAGGGAGTCCTCGGGTAATCGTCGCGAGACCTTGCCCAATCGCGCCGCCCGCCGACCAGAGCGACGGTGCGCGGGAGGGACTGCCCGAGGTAGCCCGATTTCGTTCGAGGCTTGGACGGGCGTCCGACGCGAGAGGGGCCGGCACGCGCTCGTCGAGAGCCTGCGTTACGCATGCGCCGTCCAGGTGGGGGTACTTCGTGTACATTCGCCGCCACGATCACCCTCGCAACGACGACCGCTGCCCTCGCCGCCCTTGCGGCCGCCACCCGGTGACGCCCCGTTGCTTGGGCCCCGACACGTTCGTTGACGGCACCCGACGTCTGGGCCAACACCGCAGTGGGAGTGGTCACTCAATCCGGCCCGGCCGGCCCCGAGCCCGTACGCAGGGTCGACTTGGATGTCGAAGGCCGCGGGTCATCGGCATCTGCCACTCGAACTCGTGGACAAATCCAGCCGTGCCCTGCCCTTGCCGCGCGCCGTCGGCGCAGGTGGTCGCGGTAGGGGTCGACGAGGGTGGGCCGGTATTGCGGGGCGATGCGCAGGGTCGTCGGTTCGGGGATGCGGGCGTAGCGTTTGACGGTGTTCAGGGCCGGGTCCAGGCGGCGGGAGCAGTCGAGCAGGCCGACGCCCTGGCCGAGGAGTTGGTGGACTTGGTGCCAGCATTCGCGGGTGGTCTGCTCGCGGGTGCCACCAGGGCGGGGAGGATTGACGGTGGCCGAGCAGAGGGTGTGGGCGCGGACTTCGGCCAGGACTTTGTCGCACAGGTTGTGCCAGAGGTGCCAGCGGTCGCTGATCTGGATCGCGTCGGGCAGGGCCCGTCGGATCGCTTCGGCGTAGGTGGGCGATCCGTCCCGGAACACGGCCTCGATGCCGGGATGCTCGCGCAGCCAGCTTTCCAGGGTGGCGGCCTCGCGGTCGGCCAGTACCTCGATCCGCTGGCCGGTCTCGGCGTCGATGATGATCGTGGCGTGGCGGTGTCGGCGCCGCAGGGCGAATTCGTCGACCCCGGCCACCCGCGGAATCCGCACTGTTGGCAGGGGGATGCGCCGCAGCAGCCGCAGGGCGGTGGCGTACGAGACGGGCACCGTCGGCGGCCGGGTGAGCCGGGCGGACGCCCGGCCGCATAACTCCTTGACCACTGCGGATAGTTGGCCGTTCAGACGTGCAGTGCGACGCTGATGGCGCTCCAGGAGCCCGGGAACCTGTTCGCGGAATGTCCGTCGACAGCAGCCCAGGGCCGGACAGGCCGGCCGCCGTATCCTCACCCGGCCCACGACCGGGCGGCCGTCGACCGGTACATCCCGCACCGTCCGGCCGTGATACCCGTGTACCTTCCCCGTCGGCACCCCACACACCGGACAGGGGACGAGGACATCGCGGGTCCGGGCCGTGATCCGGACCACCTCACCGCCGTCCACTACATCCTCGATGACCAGCGCCGAGAGCCCTGAAAACACCGTACCCACAAGCGTGTTCGCATCATGCACGCCCCATGATCACAATCGGGCACCCAACGTCACCACCGACTACGGAACAGAGCCCGGTTCTTGGTGTATCGGCTGGCTCCGGCGGTCGCCACGAGGATCCCGGGGCTACCCGGGCAGGTGCGTGCAGCGGGTGGTGCACGGCGGATCCGAGCTCATCTGCGCTGTGAACCGGATGTCGTACCGGCGGGGCGAAAACCGCCCCGCCGGGCAGGCGCATGCCTCTACACGGGACCCGGCCGGGCCGTTGGACCACCCTGACCGACACCGACGGAGTGCCTCAGCAAACGCGGCGGGGCGTCAGTGCGTTCAGGACCCTCACCCCGGCAGCAGGTGCCGCGTCCGGACGCTTCTCAAGTCCCGGGCGTGCTGCGCCTGTTCCACCCGCTGTGGGATGCCGTGGCAGACGAGGACCTCCTCCACAGCGACACGACGCACGCGCGGGGGAACTTCCGTACCTGGGCGAAGATCACGTCCCACCTGTACGCGGCCCGCCACCGCGAACCCGGCAGGAACGTGGACCGCGCCCTGCCGGCCCGGGCCTGCTCCCGCCTGGGCCCGCCCTTGTGACGACACGCCGCGCCGCGTACCGCCATCCGCGATCGAAGGACGAGACATGGGCTCGAAAGACACCCACCCGCCGGCCGACGAGACCCGCCCCGCCCCCGCTGCCTCACCAGGGCTCGACGCCGTCTCGCGGACGGCATTGCGGGCGCCGGCCGTGAGAAGCCTTCCGGGCCTGCGTTCCCGGCGTGAGCTCACCACCGGCCACGTCCGTACGACGGCGCAATGCCCGGGGTCGGAGCGCCCCGTATGGCGTTGGTTGGCCGATGCCACGACCACACCCGAAACCGCAGCCTCCCCGGGAGCCCGCCGCGGCGACCGGTTCGAGATCACCCCGCCCATCCGGGTGTTGCCGGCGTACCGGCGCGGCAATGCCTCCGCAGTCCACCGCGAACTCACGGCCCGCGCCCGTACGGCCACCGGTCCGGGGTCGCTGGCCGGCGACCCCGCCTCGCCCGCTCCAGGAACTGCGCGGCGTCGGGCCAGGCCGCGGGGACGTGAACCCGGCGCAGGGTGTCGACCAGATCGGGGAAGCGGCCCTCGCGCGTTTCGATGCCCGCCGCACCACCCGCGACATCGACGTCCCGAGCCGCGCGTTCTCCGACGACGAGGCCGAGATCGCCCGAAGGGTCGCTGCGATCGCGGCCGCCGACGTCGACGACGGCACGGTCTTCGACTCGGTCACCGTCAAGACTGTGCCCATCCGCGAAGAAGACGAATACCACGGCGCGCGGTTGACCATGTCCGCGGCTATCGTCCGTGCCCGCCCCCGGCATGGGCCCGCTCGTGGGCGAGGCACACATGACCGAACAAGACACGGAGAACGGGATCACACCGCGACGCCGTACACGGCGTTAGGCGCCTCTGTTGCGATTCGGTCCGTGACGGCTGGTTCGGCCCGGCTGGGATCAGGCGTACAACTCGTCGAGGCCGATCAGGCGGATGTCGTCGCGGGTGTCGGCTTCGCGGCGAAGGTGGTCGGTGAAGCCTATGGCGCTGAAGCACGCGAGGAGGCATCCGGCGGTTTCCAGTCCGCGGCCGGTGAGGACGTCGCGGGCCCGGGTGAGGCGTTCGAGGTGGGGCAGCCCGATCGTGGTTCCCCATTTGACTTCGCCCAGGAGCGCGACCCGGGGCGGGTGGGCACCGGTGCTGGCCTCGACGACCGCGGCGTCGATCTCGACGGAGGTGCGGGAGGACGGGTCGGTGACCACTCCGGCGCCGACGTGCCCCAGGGGCGCGCCGGCGAGATCGGCGCCGGGGCCGAGGAGGTGATCGCGGCACAAGGCCTCGAAGTGGGGGCCGGCCACTTGGGCCGCGAAGCGTTCTCGGGAAGCGGCCCAGACCCGATCGGCCTGGCCGAGTTCCAGGCGTCCCCAGGCGGGGCGCATGATCGCCTCGTAGAAGGTGATGAGGGGTTCGACGATGCGGTACCGGGACTTGCCCTGCCGGAAGACGTCCATGTCCCGGGTGAGGAGGTGGGCGTCCTCGAGCACGTTGAGCGGGTGGGAGATGTCCACCGCCTTGCGCCCGATGAACCCGGCGATCCCGCCGCGGGTGTGATTGCCCTCCGCGACCGCGGCCAGGACGGAGTGGTAGAGCGAGGTGTCGCGGATGTCGGTCTCCTCGGCCAGCAGGTACCGCGCTTCCCGAAACAGCGGGCTGAGCGGGGACATCACCGCACGGCACACCCAGTCGTCGAAGTCCGCCAACGTGGCGGGGACATCGTCGGCGAGGAACTGCCGCCGGTACGCGGGCGTTCCGCCCAGGACCGCCCCCAGCCTCACCGCCAGTTCCGGCTGGTCGGCGACTTCCCAGAACTCGGCGGCGGCACGGTGGTCGAACGGCCGCACCACCAGCTCCAGTTGCGCCCGCCCGCGCAGAGGCGCCGAACCCGCCAGCAGGCCGCCCATCACCGACATCGCCGACCCGCACAACAGCATGCGCATCCTGCTGGGCCGGGTCTGGAAGCGGTCGATCTCACGCTGCAGCAGCGACGGCAGCTCCGGCGCCACCTTCGCCAGGTACGGAAATTCGTCCAGGACGATCACTTGCGGACCCTCTCCCCGGGCCGGATCGGCCAGACCGAACAGGAAGGTCACCGCGTCGTCCCACGTGGCGAAGGAGAACGGCGCCGGCGCCCCGGTGTGCTCGGCGAGCGCGGCGCCGAACTGCCGCAGGGACTCACCCGCCGTCGCCGTCGTCGCGCCGAAGTAGAACCCACCGCACTGCTCCGTCAACGCCCGAAGCAGATACGTCTTCCCCATCCGCCGACGCCCGCTGACCACCCCCAACAACGCATGACGCGAAGCTCGGGTCGCGAACGACGCGAGCGCCCGCCATTCCACCGCACGATCGAACACGTGTTCCGGCTTCTGCATGACACTCCTTAGGATCACACTTCTAAGGAGTGTACTCCTTGCGATGTGTTCCGGTGGTGCCGGCCGGTGTGCTGGTAATGGTGTGGCCGGGGTGTCATGTCCGCAGCGAGACCGGAACCAAGGAAGAGGCCGATCCCCACCGCGCGTGCCGCTCGCACACCCGCTGCCACCGCGCCGTGTACCGAACCACCCGTACCGGCGCGCCGGTACGCCGCGCCGTACACAGGCAACACCCGAACGCCGCCGGCCCCACCACGGCGTCGGCCACCCGCCACATGCCTTGCGGCGTCCCCGCCGTGCCCCATCCGGCGACCTCGTCCTCCTCCCGGCCCCATGTGGCGGAGCATTGAAGTGGGGGGTGGGGGCGGTGGCTGGTTTGGGGTTTCGGGTGTTGGTTGAGAATCCAGCGGGTGGGTTGGTGGTTTCGGGTTGTGGTGGCGGGGGTTTCTCGGGGCGGGTTCGGGTGTGGTGGCCTGGGGTCTCGTAGTTTCGTGAGAACGATCTTTGCTTTCTTGGTGATGTATCGATGCGTCGTAAGGTAGCCGCGGGTTTTTGCGGGGGTTTCGGGGTGTCGGTGTGGGACGCCCGAGGTGGGTGTCCGCAGGCCTGATCGGCGTTGTGGCCTGGTGTTTCGTGGGTTCGGTGATGGTTCCCGGGCAGCGGGTCAGGCCGGGTTGTAGTGGTGGAGCCGTGCCCAGAGGAGGTCGTCGGGCGGGACGAGCAGGCGGGGGAGTTCGAGGTGGTCGGCGATGTGTTCCAGGGCTCGTGTGTTGCCGTGTGTGGCCCGGCCTGCGGTGTGTGTTCCGGGAGATTGCCCGGGGGAGTGTGACCAACGCGCGGGCGAGGGCGACGGTTTCGGGATAGGTGACGACGGCGCGGGCCAGGAGAACAACCGAGACGCCCCCGCGGGTCGCGGTCAGGGCGGGGTTGCCCGCGGTGAGCCGGCCCAACCGCCCCTGCCAGCGCCGCGCCATGTGGCGTCCGCGGTCGTACCAGCGGGTGGTGACCGCCGCCGCCCAGGTATGCGCGGCCACGCCGTCGTTGCGTCGTGCGAGGCGTCGGTGGGCCCGATACGCGAGGTCGATCTCGGGGAGCCCACCCGTGTCGAGGGGACCCGGCAACCGGACCTCGCTCGCCCGATATCGGTGGCGCGGGCACCACATGCGGTCCGCGGGCGGGTACGTCCACGCCACGTCGCCCGCCCCGCAGGTGCGGCGTCGTACGCACATCGGGCAGGCCCGGACGCCTTGTTCGTCGGTGTCCAGGACGCGTACCCGCGCGCCGGCCGTCCGCGTCCGCGTCGCGTCTTCCTCGTCGATGCCGGTCGGCCCCACCGCGTCGTCGGTGCCGGCCGCCTCGGCTCTGCGGGGCGGGCGCAGGGCGGTACGGGCGTGGTGATCAGACGCGGAAGGGCGTGTGCCAGGTGGTTGTGGGGGATCCGGGTGAACGCGGCCAGGCGGTGTAGCGCCTCGGTGTCGAGGCGGATCTCGATGCGGGGCGCCGCCGGTCCCGGTCCCGTCCGCCATCCCGGGCCGTCGAGTTCCACCCCGAGGCCGTCCAGCAACTGCGCCACGCCCATGCGGTAGGCGTCCGCGAGGCGCCCCAGATATGAGGCGGTCGACTCGAACGCCACGGGTGCGATCCGCAGGACACCCGAGGGCGACAGTTGCGGGTATCGCCACGTCGGGCCCGCACCGAGGTGCTCCCCGCCGCTCCCGTCACCTTCGCGTCCCCTCCCACCACGCGCCTTTCCGCTCCCGCGTGTCTTTGCGTTCGCGTTCACGGCACGCGTGGCGCCGTCGCGCGGGTGGGCGGTGTGCGCGCCCGGGCGGGGTTGCGGGGCCGGTGGTGTTCCTCGGCGAGGTGGTCGAGCCGCACGGTGTCCAGGCCGCCTCGGGCGATGCGTTCGGTGCCGTCGAGGATCGCTGCGATCGCGGCCTGGCGGATGAGCCGGGCCAGGCTGCCGATGCGTCCGGCGGTGCGGGCGTGGGGGATACGACGCCAGCCGGGGCAGCGTTCCCGCCCGATGGGCGCGTAGGTCGAGGGCGTTGTCCATCGCGGTGACCAGGTCCAGGAACGGTTCCGCCCCGCCCAGCCGGGCGGGGAACGCCCCGCAGTCGATCAACGCGGCCCGACCCGCGAGTTGCGCCCCGCGCACCCCGGTGAACAAAGCCGTGGCGGCCATGTCGATGCCCGTGTACACGAACGTCGCGCCGATGCGCTCGGTCAGGTCCTTCAACAGGTCGGCGGTCTCCGCGCCGGTGGTGGTGCGGGGGTTGAGGTGGTGGATCTCGTCGATCATCACCGGTCGCACCCCCGCCTCGCCATACACGTGGCAGACGGCGTTGGTGATCTGCGCCTGGGTCATCCGGTCGGTG
>NZ_JBEXCV010000212.1:0-11993 GCF_040605455.1 Embleya sp. NPDC005575
GTCCCGCCGCCTACTGCGGCGGGACCGGGCCCGTTCTCGTGCTGCCCGAGGGAGAGCTCGGACCCCTCGATCGGGCCGGCCGCCATAGGCACCCAAGGGCCATACGACTTCCATGGGAAGGTGCGGACGAGCCCGACGTGGGTCGGGCCGCGTGCCGCTGGTGTGGCGTGGGTCGGTCAGTCCTTGACGATGCCCGAGGCGGCGACCACGATCTTGCCCTTGGTCGTACCGGAACGCGAACCCAGCGCCTCGATCCGGTCGACCAGCTCCTTGCCCTCGACGACCTCGCCGAAGACGACGTGCTTGCCGTCGAGCCACGAGGTGACGGCGGTGGTGATGAAGAACTGGGAGCCGTTGGTGTTCGGGCCGGCATTCGCCATCGACAGCAGGTACGGACGGTCGTGCTTGAGCGTGAAGTTCTCGTCGGCGAACTTCTCGCCGAAGATGCTCTTGCCACCCGTGCCGTTGCCGCGGGTGAAGTCGCCACCCTGGAGCATGAACTCCGGGATCACCCGGTGGAACGGCGAACCGGCGTAGCCGAAGCCGTGCTGGCCCGTCGCGAGTTCGCGGAAGTTCTGGGCGGTCTTCGGGACGACCTCGTCGAAGAGGGAGAAGACGATGCGACCCTGAGGGGCATCGTCGATGCTGATGTCGAAGTAGACGTTGCTCATGGCGCCCATCCTGCCCTATTCGCGCGGGCCGACCCGTCCCGGGCTTCCCCACCCCACCCCGCCGGCACTCTCGACAGCCCGAATACCACCCCACTCACCGCCACGATCCGCCGAGTGCCCGTCAGCACACGCCCCGGCGTGTCGCCCGCACCGAACGGATCGGCTTCGGCATCGGCTTCGCTCCCCGATCCCGCCGCACCATCGTCTTCCGCACCCCCGTCAACCGCCATACCGGCAGCGTAGCGAGGACAGCGCCGCCGCGCGGATCTCAAGACCGACCCAACTGCCATGACATTCAACCGAGTTGCCCCCGTGTGCCACTGCGACCTGGCCGCCGGGATCGGTCGCGACATCCTGATCTCGCCAGGACGGCCCACTTGGAGCGGCGGCCCGCGACGAGGCGGGCATAGCGCTCCCATCCGCGCGCGGGCGGTCGGGGCGGAGCGGAGGGCGGGGTCGCCGCCCGGGTTGTCGACATGGTCTTTCCTCACGGATCGACTGGGTGGGTTACGGGTTGGGTGGGTTACGGCTGGGTGGGTTACCCGGCCGTACGGGCAGCAGAGCAGCACCGACCGACCGCCGGCCGCCCGTCGGGGCAGGGCGAGGCAGGAACGCGGTTCGGCGGTGTCAGTACGAGAGCGAGACGCGACGTCGGAAGAGGGCGTGGTCGTCGAGGTGGCCCAGGACGAAGTCGGCGAGGTCGGCGCGGGAGATCTGCGTCGGCCGATCCAGCGGGCGGTCCCCGTCGTGGGTGAATCGGTACGCGCCGGTATGCGGTCCGTTGGTGAGCATGGGGGCCCGCACGACGGTCCAGTCGACCCGGTCGTCGGCGGCGAGCTCGTCCTCCATGCGCCGCATGTCGGCGTAGGCGTGACGGTGCGGTGGTCTGATGATCAGGCGGGTGACCAGGCGTTGAGCCGCCGGCGTACCGGCGCCCGAGTCCAGGGCGCCAAAGGAGAGACAGACCAGACGCCGCACGCCCGCGGCGGTCATCGAGCGGCACAGGTTGGCCGTGCCCCGCGAGTAGATCGTGGTGCGCGCCCGCGTGGTGGCGCCCAGTGCGCTGAGCACGGCGGTGTGGCCGGGCAACACGACGTCGATCGTGGCCCGATCAAGGGCGTCACCGGCCACGACGCGCAGTCGTTCGTGGCGCGTGGCTTCGATCTCGGCGGCCAGCGCGTGCAACGCGTCGGCGTCACGGGCGGCCAGGACGACCGCCGCTCCGGCACTGGACAGGGCGCGGGCTGTGGCGGCGCCGATGCCGCGGCTCGCACCGGTCACGATCGCGACGCGGCCGTCGAGCGCTTGTTGGGTGGACATGGTGCACTCCTGTATCGAGGCTGAGCGAATGTGTCGGGGGTGGCGGCCGCCCGCGCGCTGCTGGCGGCCCCGAAACCCACCCAGATCTCGGTGGACGCGATCGCCAAGGCGGCGGACGTGTCACGGCAGACGATCTACAACGCCTTCGGCTCCAAGTCCGGCCTCCTGGAAGCCCTGTTCGACTCGCTGGCCGCCCGGGCGGACATCGACCTGCCCCAGGCGTTCGCCGCCGCCGATCCCGACACGGCGCTGCGCCGATTCACCGAGAGCTTCTGCCGCTTCTGGGCCTCGGATCCGGTCGTGATCCGCAGACTGCGCGGCATGGCGGTGTTGGACTCGGACCTGGACCGGTTGCTGCGCGAGCGGGACGACATGCGTCGCACCGCGCTGACCACGCTGCTGGGCGCCCACGCGGAGGCGACCGCCGACGACACGATCGACGTCATATGGCAGCTCACCGGCTTCGAGACCTACGACGGCCTGGCCCGCCGCGATCCCACCCGGGAGCCGGCGGTGGTGACCCGCCTGGTGGCGACCACCGTCACGGCCGTGTACGCGGCAGCGGGCTCCTGAGGCGCAGGCCGAGACGACCCGGACGCGGCAGTGCCCGGGCCGGCGGGTCACCGGCGCCCGAGTCACCCGCGTTCGTCACGGGCGCCGGGTGATCGGCCCACCCGGGCACCGTTTGCCCGCTTCACCGAGCGCCCGCCGAGCAGCGGGCCCGTCGGCCATGTCGGTGCGGACGGATACATTCGCCGGTGCCGCCGGAGACTTGCCCCCCAACCAGGTCCGGCGGTACACCGAACGGTCCGCCGCCCCACGGGCGGCGGACCGTTCACGCCGAACCAGCCCGGGCGCCGCCTCCCGGGGAAGTCGCAGGCGGGGAAACCGACTTCGGGAGCGGGGCGCGCCCGGACACCGGGCGACGACGACTGCCGCGGATCAGGCCCCCGAGACCGCCCCATCCCGGCAAGGGCCGTACGCGCGGCTCACTGCGGGACGTCGCACGGTCGACCCGTCCCCGCCACCGCGGTCAGTTCGCCGACGCGGTCAGTTCGCCGACGCGGCCGGTTCCGCATCGGCTGCCCTCGCCGGCGGTACGGCTGCCGGGTCGGATGTACCGCGCGGGCGCAGTCCGAAGCGAATCAGCAACACCGCGATGAGCGTCACCACCACGTCCACGCCCAACGCGAGGTGGATGCCGGTGAGTTCCGCGCCCTGGGTCGCGGCGACCGAGCTCAGGATCGGGATGCCGATCGTGATGGCCACCTGCTGGGTCATCGAGGTCAGGCCCGTGGCCAGGCCCTGTTCGTCGTCGGCCAGACCCGACGTCCCGGTCACCGTGTACGCGACGATGGCGCTCACGTGTCCGAAGAATCCGACGAACAGCGCGGGGATCAGCACCAAAAGCGCCAGTCGGTCGGCGCCGAGGAACACCAGCGGAAGGGTCGCCAGGCCCTGCACGGACAAGCCCACGGTCAGGACCGTACGACTGCCGAGGCGACCGATGGCCCGGCCGGCGACCACACCGGCGGCCACCGCGGCCAGGCCCGGTATGCCGAAGATCAGGCCGGTGGTCAGCGGCGAGAGACCCAGGGTGCGCTGGAGGTAGAGGGTCGTCAGGAAGATCATCGCCGTCTCCATGGTGAAGACCACGAGACCCGCGAAGTTGCCCCACTTCACAGTGGGCCGGTTCAGAATCCGCACCGGTGCCAGCGGCGCGGGCGAGCGCAGTTCGATCAGCCCGAACGCGGCCAACAGGAGCACGCCGACCACGGCCGCGACGAGGTCCTTCTCGATGATCGCGTAGATCCCGGCCAGCAGGCCGCCGGTCACCGTCACCGCGCCGGGCAGGTCCAGCCGCACCCGGTCGGGCAGGCTGCTCTCGGCGATCAGGGACGGCGTGGCCGGCAGGATGACCAGGGCGACCGGCACGTTGACGAAGAACGCGGCCCGCCAGCTCAACAGGCTGACGAGGGTGCCGCCGACCAGAGCGCCGACGGTGAAACCGGCGGAGAGCAGTGCGCCATTGAGGCCCAACACCCGGTCGCGCAACGTGCCTTCGGCGAACGTGCTCGTGAGCAGCGACATGGCCGCGGGCGTAGCCATCGCGGTGGCGACGCCCTGAAGCACGCGGGCGCTCAGGAGCGTCTCCGCATTGCTCGCGAAGCCGCCGAGCAACGACGCCGCGGTCAGCAGGGCCACTCCGGACATGAACAGTCGGCGTCGGCCGAACAGGTCCGCCATCCGACCGAACAGCAGGGTGAGACCGGCTGCGGGCAACGCGTACGCCGAGGTGATCCACGGGAGTTCACTCGATCCCAGCCCTACGCCGGCACCGACCTGCGGGAGCGCGACGTTGAGGATCGAGAAGTCGACGGACAGCATGAAGCCGGTACCGAGCAGGACCGCCAACACCCACCGCTGTCTGCCCTCGATCGTTGCCGGCGGCGCCGGTGATCCGGCACTGCCGGCACGATCCTCGTCGATTCCCGTGCGCTCGATCCGGCCGTCGCTCATGGGACACCCCTCTGTCGCCGTAGGCACTAAATGCAACCTCAGAGTTGCACGTTGGTGCGCCAGACGCAACCGATGGATTGCACATTGAGCGTGGTCGGGGTGCACGAACCGGGCCCGCGAGCTGTTCGCCCGAGGTGCCCGCGATCGAATCTCGGTCCACGGTCGCGGTGACGGCGTTGCCGGATACCGCGTGCGTGTGGGATCACCATCGGTGCGGGCCGGATCCGTGGGTCAGCCGTCGGGCGATCTACGGTGCGGTCAGCGCGATGAACGCGACCGGACCGGCCGCGGTGACCGCGCCGGCGGACAGCACGATGGCCGGTACGACGGCGAGGGTGCGGGCCCGGCCGGGGTTGCCGCCGAGGGCGCGCGCCGTCTCGTCGCACAGTTGGCCCGGGACCAGGCGGCCGGCCGGCTGATTGCGGGTGGCTGCCTGGAACAGCGCGCCGGACAACCCGAAGGCCGCGCCCGCGCCCGGACACACCACCAACCGCGGCCCGCACAGCCGGTTGAGCACGAATTTCTCCTTGCCCTCCACGCCGCCGAACACCGCCGGCAGCAGGTCGCCCGGCTGCGCACATCGCGCGTGACCATGGTCGAGGTCCCGGTCGGCAGCCCTTCGTGGCCGGGTCCCCCGACGGTGTCATCCGGCGGATCCGCCGGTGTCTCGGCGCCGACCGCCCGGGCCCCTACCCGGCTCCGAGCGACTCGGCGGTACGGCCCTACGGGCGGCCGCCCGACTCCTGGCGGTAGTGGCTGGGGCGTCCGTCGCGGTGGACCAGCACACCCAGGCGGGCCGCGTCGGCACGGTGGAGCAGATGCGGGCGGCCGTCCGCACGATGCAGCACGGTGGTGTGCCACGGGGTGGCCCACACGTCGGGGGCGTCCAGGAGTCGGATGCCGAACTTCTCTGCGCCGCGTCGTTGCGGGTGGATGGACAGACGCAGCGCGTCCGGGTGGTGCTCGGCGATCAGGTCGCTCCAGGCGCGGCTGCGCTGGATGACGCCGTACGCGCGGGTGCGGCAGTCGCGTTGCAGCGCGGAGCGGGTGCCGGGGAAGTCGACCGCGTCCTCGAAGAGGAACCGGGTGATCCCCCGGTACAGGCGCAGCGTGTCCTCGTCGGCGCGCATCTGGGCCCGCAGTCGCGCGACGCTGGGCGCGTGCCGCGCGTGCAGCCAGGCGCGTTTGCCCTCGTGAGTGTCCTCGCCGCCGACGCCGCGCGGTTCGTCCCGGACGTCGCGCAGGTCGAAGACGCCCAGGTGCCGCAGGTCGTCCCGGACGACGATCGCACGCAGTTCGTCGGTGTAGGCGTCGATGTGCGAGTCCGGGACGTGGACGAGGTCGGCGAAGACGTGGCCGTCCGAGCAGATCAGCATGCGTGCGCCGGGTGGGTGAATGCGGGCGATGGAGGCGCACAGTCGGTCCAGGAAGGCCAGGCTCAGGCGTTCGCCCTCGTCGGGGAGCCGGCCGAGGACCTTGTTCGGATTGGGTGACTTGCAGGGAAAGGCCGGGAGGGTGAACACGACGGGTTCGTCGCGGTCTACGAAGTGGGCGAGGCGGTCGAGTTGGCGGGGGAAGTCGGTGATCGATTCGAGGCCGGAGTCGGCGGCGCCGCCGGTGTCGCGGTCCGGCTCCGCGGCGCGGCGGTGCGGCAGCAGGAGGTTCAGGATCGCGGCACAGGTCGCGGATGTGCGCGCGGGGTCGCGGCGGTGGGCGGCTGCGTGCATGGGTCGGCTTCTCCACGGGGGCAGGGCCGCAGGGCGCCTCGGCGCGGGCGGCGGGCGATGTGGGCGGCGCGGGAGGGTCGAGGGCGATGTGGGTGGCGCGGGAGGGTCGATCCGGGCGGCGCGTGCCGTGGTGTGGACGCGGGTGGGTCGACTCGGGCGGCGCGTGGCGTGGCGCGGTGTGCTCAGTCGCGTTCGCGGTAGGTGACCGGGAGGGAGTCGACGCCGCGGGCGAGCACTGCGGGGATCCAGCCGATCTCCTCGACCGGTACCGCCGGGGCCAGGTCGGGCAGGCGCGCGAGAACGGTGCCCAGCGCGACTTGGAGTTCGACCCGGGCCAGGCCGGCGGCGGGGCAGAAGTGGATGCCGTGTCCGAACGCGAGGTGCGGGTTGGGACTGCGTTCGAAGTCGAGGGTGTCGGCGTCGGGGAAACGTTTCGGGTCGCGGTTGGCCGCGCACAGCGAGACGATGACCGAGTCGCCGGCGGGCACGGTGGTGCCGTGCAGGTCGTCGTCCGCGTCGAGGAAGCGCCACGTGGTGAGTTCGAACGCGCTGTCGTAGCGCAGGAGTTCCTCGACCGCGGCAGGCAGCAGGGTGGGGTCCTCACGGAGCCGGGCCAGGTGCCCGGGATGGCGCAGCAGGGTCATCAGCGCCGTGCTGATCTGGTTGGTGACCGGCTCCTGTCCGGCGACCAGGAGTTGGAAGACCATCGAGTCCAGTTCCTGGTCGGTGAGGTCGCCGGCGGTGTGCGCGGCCACCAGTCGGCCGAGCAGGCCGTCGTCCGGGTGGGCGCGTCGGTCCGCGACGACGTCGGCGATGTAGCTCTGGAGCGCGCGCAACCGCCCCTCGTAGTCGGCGCGTCCAGGATCCTGGGGTCCGACCGGCTGGACGACCTTGCACCATTCGCGTTGGAATCCCGCGGCCGACTCGGCCGGGAGGCCGATGACTTCGGCAAGGACCAGGAACGGGAAGCGGGCGGCGAAGCATGCGACGACGTCGGCGCCGCCTGTGGCGGGCATGGCGTCGATCAGGGTGTCCGCGATGTGCTGGATGCGCGGGCGCAGCGCGTCGATCCGGCGCGGCGCGAACGCGTCGGTGACCAGGCGCCGCATGGCGGTGTGCTTGGGCGGGTCCTGGTGCAACAGGTGGACCTGGAGCTGCGCGTGTTGCGGTTCGGGCATGATCGACGCGAGGGCACGCCAGCGGTCGTTGCCGAGGTCGTGATTCTTGCCCAGGCGCGGGTCGTTGAGGGTGGCGTGGGCGGCCTCGTAGCCGGTGACCAGCCAGGCTCGGACGCCGCTCGGGAAGCGCACCCGATGGATGGGGCCGGCGTCGCGGAGCTTGGCGTAGAGGGGGTAGGGGTCGCGCTTGTAGTCGCGCCCGTAGAGGTCGACGAGTTCGTGGGGGTTGCGAGCCTGCGCATCGGCGTTCGGGCCCTGCGCATCGGCGTTCGTACCCTGGGTACGGGCGTTCGGATCCTGCGCGTGGGTATTGGGCCCCTGTACTCGGATGTTCGGGCTTCGCACGTGAGTGTTCGGGCGCTGGGCGCGGGTGTTCGTGGTCGGCATGTGGGTGTGGTCTTGTGTATCGCGATTCGGGTCTGGTTCGGGCTGGGTCACGGGGGTGCGCCTTCCTGGTGCGGGTTCCGGGCGGGGCGTCGCGAAGGGGTGCGGCGGGGTCGGTCAGAGGGATATTCGCGGGTTGTACCGGTCCAGCCACAGGGCGAGGTCGACGACACGTTCCAGGCGCAGTCGCTGGCTCCATGGATACGTGGTCATTCCTTCGATCGGGAGAGGGGAAGGGGCGGAGTCGCCACGCCGATTCGCGGTGCGGACACCACCGGCGCGTGCGTACGCATCCGAGTAGTCGGGCGCGAGTCGACTCCGGTTCCGGTGAAGGGGAATCGAGGGCCGCCGCGTCACCCGGTCCAGCCGGCATGGCGGAACGCCGACGCCGACCCGCCGCCCGCGCACTCCCGTCGCCCCCGAACGCACTCGACTCCGCCAAGGCCGCGCTCGATTCCCGGCACCATGCAACCCCGGCCACGGCGGTATGGTGACCCAGATCACGGGAACCCGACCCCGCCTGCGGACAACCTGGCGTGTGAACCACTCGATGCACGAGGCAATCCGCGCCGGCGACCCGGCCGCCTTCCGCGAGCTGTACCGGGCCCACCACAGGGTCGTCTACGCACACGCCTACCGCGTCACCGGGGACTGGGCCGGGGCCGAGGACGTCGTCTCGCTGACCTTCCTGGAGGCGTGGCGGCTGCGTGAGCGGCTGCGCGACGAGAGCGAGACACCGCTGCCTTGGCTGATGGGCATCGCGATCAACGTGCTGCGCAATCGCAACCGCGCCGCGCGCCGACATCGACACGCGATGGCCCGATCCCCCGGATGCACCGTCGTGCCCGACATCGCCGACGCGGTCGTCACCCGCATCGACGACAGCGAACGCCTGGCCGCCGCCCAGGCCGCACTGGGCCGACTGCGGCGCACCGACCGCGAGATCTTCATGTTGTGCGTGTGCTCGGAGCTGTCGTACGCCGAGGCCGCACAGGCGCTGGACCTGCCCGTGGGAACCGTACGCTCGCGCCTGTCTCGGGCCCGGGCCCGCCTGCGCACGCTCGTGGAGGAGGAACTGCGCGCCATGCGCGGCCCGTTCGAATCGCGCGTCGCAACGGCCGTACGTCCCACCCCCGTTCCGACGATGCTCCTGGAGTCGACCCGATGAAGCCCGACACGCCCAGGCCCGCCCTGCCGGACCACGCCCGAGCCGGGTCCGACCCGACCGAGCGTGCCCTGGCACGGGACGCCCACCCGTCGCCCACCCGGCAACGGCTGCTCGAAGAGCACCTGATGCGCGAGATCACCGGCGGCATCGCGCGCGTGGCCCCATCCCGCCGACGCGCCTTCCGACTCATGGCCCCGATCGGCGCGATGGTCGCGGCCGGTGCCGTCGTGGCGGCCGTGTCCCTGGTCGCGGGCCCGGACTCCGCCCCCCCGCGACCCGCGCAGATGGTCGCCGCGGCGCTCGACGCGTTCGGCCCACCGGCGATTCCGCGCCCCGGGCAAGTCCTCTACGTCGAGTACGAACTCTCCTCGTGGTCCGGGGTCGACGGCGTGCCGATCCAAATTCCCACGCACCCCCGCATGGCGTGGTACGCGCAGGACGGCCGCCGGTGGTTCTTCACCGAACCCGGGGCCCCCGCAACCGGATTGACGATCGCCGATCCACCGATGCGTTGGAACTACGCCGAGTTGGCCGCACTGCCCGCAACCCCGGAGGCCCTGGCGGCGGCGCTGCACCGCCAGAACATCCCGCCGCTGGGCAGCAATGTCAATCCGGATCAGGCCGTCTTCGAGGACATCGAGAACATCCTCACCCGCGGGGTGCTGCCACCGGGAGTCGCCGAGGCGCTGTACGAGGTGGCGGCCCGGACGCCTGGCGTGTCGGCCCTCGCCGATGCCGTCGACGGACGCGGCAGGCGCGGCATCGCGCTGACCCGTACCGATCCGGTCAACGGGATGCGCATGGAACTGGTCTTCGACCGAGACAGCCGGATCTTCCTGGGCTCCCGAGCCGTACGCACAAGGCCCGGTGAGAATCACCCGATCGGGACGGTGATGTGGCAATCGACCGTACTCAAGCGCGACATAGTCGACACCATGCCCGAGGACCCCGTGGCCGGGACCGACATCTCGCCCACACCTTCGACGACTTCGAACCGGCGGTCGTGACCGGCAACGCCCGCACCCCCGGCAGGCGCGACACCGATCCGCCGGCCGCCCACCGACCGCACCGGAACACAAGGACGACATGACCCGCGCCACCATGCCCACCCCCACATCCGGCCGCGCGCCGGACCCCACCGCGACAACGGATCCCGCTCGCGAGCACACGACCCTTGTGCCCACCGACCGGACCCGGCGCATCCTGGACCATCTCGCCGTCGCCCTGCCGATCCTGGTCCTGGCCGTCATGGGTTGGCACCGGCGGTGGATCACCGACGACGGGCTGATCTACGTACGCGCGGCCCGGGAGATCCTGGCCGGTAACGGCCCCGTGTACAGCCCCGGCGAGCGCGTGGAGACCTCGACGGGCACGCTGTGGCAGTGGCTGCTGGTGCTGCTGGACGCGCTCACCCCGGGCGACCCGGCCCGCATCGCCGTGTACGCCGGACTCGTGCTCTCGATCACCGGTACGTGGCTGGCCCTGGCCGGCACCCGCAGGTTCCTGCGGGCCGAGACCGGCCGGCTGCTCGTGCCGGCCGGCGCCCTGGTGTTCGTCGCGCTGCCTCCGGTCTGGGACTTCGCCACGTCCGGGTTGGAAACCGGGCTGCTGGTGGGCTGGATCGGACTGTCCTGGCGGCTGCTCGTCACATGCGGGCCGGGCGATACGACCACCGCACGGCGCCTGGGCATCGCCATGGTGTTCGGGCTCGGTCCGCTGATCCGCCCGGAGTTGACCGCGACCTCGCTCGTCTTCCTGATCGCGATGGCGCTCGCGTCGCGGTTGCCGTGGCGGCCGGCGCTCGTCGCGTTCCTGTGCGCCGGAGCGCTGCCGGCGGTGTACCAGATCTTTCGGATGGGCTACTACGGGCTGCCGTATCCGATGCCTGCCGTCACCAAGAGTGCGACCCGGCAACTCTGGGGGCGGGGCATCGACTATCTCGTCGACTTCACCGATCCCTACCGGCTGTGGATGCCGGCCGTGCTGGTCCTGCTGATCGTCGCGGCGCTCCTGGTCGGCCGCGGCCCGCGCGATCGGCGTACGTGGCTCCTGGGCGCGGCGCCGGCCGTCGCCGCGTTCGCGCAGAGCGCGTACGTGCTCCGGGTCGGCGGCGACTTCATGCACGGGCGGATGTGGCTGCCGGTGCTGCTGCTCGCCCTGCTGCCGGTGCTGCTCGTGCCCGTCGATCGGCGGGTGGTGGCGCTGCTCGTCCTGGTGCCGGTCTGGGCGGCGTGGTGCGGCGTCTCGCTGCGGTCCGGTCTGGTGACCACGCCGGGGCCCCGGGCCGGCGTGTACCAGACCTGGAACGAGCGCATGGTGTACGTGAATTGGACTCGAACCGCGAATCCCACCACGTCCGGTGCGCACAGCGCGACGCTGCCCGGGCTGCGCGCGGAACTGTTCCGGATGGATGCCGACGGCAGGCATGTGATGGTGATGGACGGTAACTACCTCGCCGACGTCGCCGCTCTGCCGCCGCTTCCGCTGCGCCGCGACCTCCCGGCGAAGGAGGGGCTGGTCATGGGTCGGCTCGGGGTCGGTGGCGCGGTCACTCCGCTGCACGGGATCGTGGTCGACGTGTGGGGCCTGAGCAACACGGTGGGCGCGCACATCGAACCGACCGAGCACGTCGCCGCGGGCCACGAGAAACTCCTGCCGCTCGCCTGGAACATCGCCCTCTACGTGGACCCCGCCGCGTGGTCGTCGATCCCCGCCCGGGTGGTGTCGTTCGAGGACATCCGCGCGGCCCGCGCGGCGCTGGAGTGCGGCGACCTCAAGGAACTCCTCCACTCGACCACCGATCCGCTGACCCCCGGCCGCTTCCTGCGCAACCTCACCGGCTCCTTCTCCCGCGCGACCCTGACCATCCCACCCGACCCGAAGGCGGCCGAACGCAAGTTCTGCGCCCGCTGAGCACCCGGGGCGGCGTGATCTCGCGGTACGGATTCCAGCCGGGCGGCGGCGGTTCGGGGCGCCGCCGCCCGGTACGGGTCATGCGTCGGCGAGCAGGGCCGCCGGCGCCGTG
>NZ_JBEXCV010000213.1:0-11946 GCF_040605455.1 Embleya sp. NPDC005575
ACGGCCTTGGCCAGGCGCTTCGAGGCAGGGGGCACCCGCGCTATCCAATCCCAATCGGCCAGGGGTGGCGAAGACGGCGCGCAGCGGGGCGGGCAGCCCGGCGCGGTCGACGGTTCTCGTGGGGGAGGTGCGTGGGCCGGAAGGTTCCTTGAGCATGAAATCCCTCGTCTCGGGATCGTGGCGACAAGTGCCGAGCGGTGGTGTTCGCCCTGTCGGGCGAACGCGGCCGGTTGCGGCAAGGGGACCCGGACCGGTCGGCGGGCGAAGCGCGACCTGTGCGATGGGACGAGAGTGAAGCGCCTGCGCATCACTGATGTCAACAGTGTTGCGCAGACGCCGTGGGAGAGACCTTCGGTTGTGGCGAGGATGAGTCGGGCCGGTCCGCTCGTGCGGCCGGGGTGTCAGCCTTCCCGAATCGCGGCCGCGCGCTGCTCGATCGCGGTGATCAGCGCCTCCACCCGGATGTGGAAGATCCGGTCGTGCGAGACCTCGGCCAACTCCGCGCCCAGCCGGGTGATGTGCGGGAATCCGCGCCCGTCCACCAGCCGATACTCGACGTTCCAGGCGGACTCGTCCGACGCCCGGACCTCGGGATCGAAGAGCAGGTAGGCCGCGCGCTGGCCGACGTACGCCAGCAGCGAGTCGCCGACCATCCGGTAGTGCAGGGCCGCGTCGGCGCCGGCGAGGCCGGCTTCGGTGACCATCCCGAGGATGAGTTCGACGACGCGGAACTCGTTGGGGCGTCTGGTGGTCCGGCTGGCCATGGTCGAGGCGACCACCGGGTATTTCAGCGCGACGGCGAGCGAGCCGTCGGCCAGGGCGCGCAGTCGATCCTGCCAGTCGAGGCCGTCGGGGATGCTGTCCAGCACCTCGCCCAACGTGCGGTCCGCGACGGACAGCAATAGCTCGTCCTTGTCGCGAAAGTGCCGGTAGATCGCGGTCGGGTCGGTGCCCAGTTCCTCGCCGAGGCGGCGGATCGTGAACGCGTCCGAGCTGCCCCGCGCCGCGATGCGCAGGCTCGCGTCAATGATCGCCTCGGGGGTCAGCTGGGTGCCGGTTCGCTTGCTGCGGACTGGGGTTGCGGGTGGTTTCGGCATGGTGAGGCCAGTGTATCGATTCGACCGCCGGAATGCGCATCACTGTTGACAACACTGTTGCGCTGCCGTTTCACTCCTCACCACGGCCCACGCCCACCACGTTCACCGGGCGGACACCGCACGCCCGACGGAAGACCGCGCAGACCCGCGTAAGGCCCGCACCGTACCCGAACACCGCACCGGAACACCGCACCGAGCCAAGCGGAACGCCACGCGCCCCCGAACCACCGCAGGCGCAAATCGCTCCGATCGCCGCGCCAAATCGCACGAAATTGCACTAAATCAAATCGAACCGAACACAGCACCGCTCTACGGAATACAGCGCCAAACCGCACCGAACACCGCTCCGCGGAACACCGCACCGACCCAGAGGACGCGTTGATGGGGACCACCCGGCCCAGGGCCGACATCGTTTTTGTAGGAGGCAAGGTCTTCACCGCGACCTCGCCCGCCCCGATCGACGCCGCGGTCGCGGTCCGGGACGGTCGGATCCTCACCGTCGCCGACGAGCACGCGGTGCGCGAACTCGTCGACGCCGACACCGAGGTGGTCGACCTCGCGGGCGGCCTGCTGATCCCCGGATTCCAGGACGCGCACGTACACCCGGCGGTCGCCGGCGTACAGATGGGACGCTGCGACCTGGCAGGCGAACGCTCCGTCGACGGTTACCTCGCGGTGATCACCGCCTACGCCGACGCCCATCCCGACGCCGACTGGATCTGCGGCGGCGGCTGGTCCATGGACGTCTTCCCGGGCGGTATCCCCACCCGAGCCATGCTCGACGCGGTGGTCTCGGACCGACCCGTAATGCTCACCAACCGCGACGGTCACGGCGCGTGGGTCAACAGCCTCGCGCTGACCATGGCCGGCGTCGACCGGGACACCCTCGACCCGGCCGACGGCCGGATCGAGCGCGAGCCCGACGGCACCCCGGGCGGCATGCTCCAAGAGGGCGCGATGGACCTGGTCGGCGACCACGTACCGCCGGCCACCCCCGAGGAGGCGCTCGCCGGCCTGCTGGCCGCGCAGCGCCACCTGCACGGACTCGGCGTGACCGCGTGGCAGGACGCCATGATCGGCGTCTTCCCCGGCAACCCCGACAACTACGACGTCTACCTGCGTGCCGCCGCCGACGGCTCGCTCACCGCCCGCGTGGTCGGCGCCCTGTGGTGGGACCGCGAACGCGGCCTGGAGCAGATCCCGGACATCGTCGAGCGCCGGCGCACCGGCCGCGTCGGTCGCTTCGCCGCCACCACGGTGAAGATCATGCAGGACGGCATCGCGGAGAACTTCACCGCCGGGATGCTGGAGCCCTACCTGAACGCATGCGGCTGCGCCACCGCCAATTCCGGCCTCAGCTTCGTCGATCCGAAGCTGTTGGCCGAGGCGGTTCGCGAACTGGACCGGCTCGCCTTCCAGATCCACTTCCACGCACTGGGCGACCGCGCGGTCCGCGAGGCCCTGGACGCCCTGGCCGCCGCCCGCGCCGCGAACGGCAGCAACGACAACCGGCACCACCTGGCCCATCTCCAGGTCGTGCACCCCGACGACCTGCCCCGCTTCGCCGCCCTGGACGCGGCCGCGAACATTCAGGCGCTCTGGGCGGCCCACGAACCGCAGATGGACGACCTGACCATCCCGTTCCTGGGTCCCGAACGCGCCGCGCTGCAATACCCGTTCGGCGACCTGGCCCGAGCCGGTGCCCGACTGGTCGCGGGCAGCGACTGGTCGGTGAGCAGCCCCGACCCGTTGTGGGGCATCCACGTCGCGGTCAACCGGACCGTGCCGCACGACGCGCCCAACGCGCCCGCCGACCGGGACCCGCGCCGGCCGTTCCTGCCCGAACAGGCGCTGACCCTGGCCCAGGCCCTGACCGCCTACACCGCCGGCAGTGCGTGGGTGAACCACCTCGACGACGTCACCGGCACGGTCGAGGAGGGCAAGTACGCCGACCTCGTCGTGCTGGACCGGGACCCGTTCGCGGCCCCGCCCCAGGAGATCGCCGCAACCCGGGTCCGTCGCACCTACGTCGAGGGCCGCCCGGTCTTCGTCGCGACCGACTGAGCATCGCGACCGACACCGCGACCGACACCGCGACCGATTGAGCACGGACCAAGCCCCGCCCGACCGCCACGCCCCCACCTCCCGGAGGAAGACGATGCCCGCACCCCGTACCGGACGCCCAAGACGCCTCCGCCGCATCGCCCTCGCCTGCGCACTCGCCGCGACGCTGGCCGCGAGCGCGTGCAACGGCGGCAGCGGCAAGCCGGCCGCATCCGGCGACCACGCCTACGAGTTGACCGCCAAGACGGCGCCCGGCACCCCGATCGACTCGTTCACGTGGTCGCTGTTCGCCGAGCCCGCGTCGATCGACTACGCGTACGCCTTCGACTACCCGCCGAACCAGATCCTCGCCAACGTGTGCGAGAGCCTGCTGCGCTGGAATCCGGACCTGACCACCTCGCCCGGCCTGGCCAGTTCGTACACCAACCCGACGCCGACCTCGTGGGTCTACGAGATCCGTCCCGGCGTGCGTTTCCACGACGGCACCGCGATGACCGCGGACGACGTGGTCGCCTCGCTGCGCCGCAACCTCGACCCGGAGGTCGGCAGCTACTGGGCCTACCCGTACCGCAACGTGCAGTCGGTCGACAAGAGCGGCCCGATGCAGGTCACGGTCACCCTCAAGACGCCGGACTCCACCTTCAACAAGTACCTGGCCGCGAGCCCCGGCACGGTCGAGTCCGCGGCCACCCTGGCCAAGGCCGGCAAGGACTACGGGAACCCGGCCAAGGGCGTCAACTGCACCGGCCCGTTCGCGTTCTCCTCCTGGACCGCCGGGCAGTCGATCGTGCTCAAGCGTTTCGACGACTACTGGAACCCCGACCTCAAGGCCAAGTCGGGACAGGTGAAGTTCGTCTTCCTGCCGGACGCCACCACCCGGGTCAACGCATTCCAGACCGGCGAGGTGGACGGCGGCTGGATGGTCCCCGCCAACTCCTACGGGCAGTTGCGCAACACCCCGGCCGGCAAGCTCTACTTCGGCCGCAACACCACCGTCGCCGACGAGGTGGTCGGCAACCTCCAGGGTCCGCTGGGCGACGCCCGGGTCCGCCAGGCACTGCTGATGGCCATCGACCGCAAGGGCATCGTCGACGCCGGTGTCGGCGGCATCGGCCAGGTGGCGAACTCGCTGGTCACCGACGACGTGTGGGCCGGCGCCCCGGGCCCGGTCCGGGACGACCTGACCAAGACGACACCCGCCTACCCGTACGACGTGGCCAAGGCGAAGGAACTGGCCTCCAAGGCCGGCGTCAACGGGCAGAAGATCGTGATCGCCACCAGCCCGCTGGACTCGCAGACCACGATCATCACCCAGGCCGTCGCCCAGGCCGCCACCGCGATCGGCCTGAAGCCGCAGATCGACACCATCTCGCCGGAGAAGTACTCCTCGCTGTTCACCGATCCCCAGGCGCGCAAGGGCATCGACCTGTTCCTGACCTTCTGGTACACCTCGATCACCGACCCGCTGGACATGTACGGCTCGCTGCAGACCGGCGCGTTCAGCAACTACGGCAGTTGGTCGCACCCGGAGTTCGACGCCGCGGTGAACAAGGCCCTGGGCGCCCCGGATCCCGCCGCGCAGTCCGCCGCAGCCGCGCAGGCCCAACAGATCGCGCTGCGCGAACTCCCTTGGCTGCCGCTGTACACCTCGCCGGTGAGCGTCTTCCTCGGCAAGCGCATCACCGGCGTGCAGCCGTCCATCGCCTACCTCTACTACCCGTGGGCCGCCGAGATCGGGGCGAAGAGTTGACCCTCGCATCCTCGACCGAGGCAGCCGTGCCCGCCGCGACCCGCCGTTCCGGCGGGCGTGGCGGGCGCGGCCCGGCGCTCGCCCTGGCCGCGCTGCGCCGACTCGCCGGCATGGCAACGACCCTGCTGGTCACCTCCTTTCTGGTGTTCTCCTCGCTCTACCTGGCCCCCGGCGACCCGGTGAGCTTCCTGGTCAAGGGACGCAGTCCCAGCCCGCAGGAACTTGACACGATCCGCGAGCAGTACGGCTTCAACGATCCCTTCCCGGTGCGCTACTGGCACTGGCTGGAGGGCGTGTTGCAGGGCGACTTCGGCCGCTCGTACCTCTTCCACCAGGGCGTCGGCGACGTGCTCTGGTCCCGACTGCCCGCATCGCTGCTGCTGATCGGCGTCTCGATGCTGCTGATCGCGGTGTTCGGGGTCGGCGCCGGCATCGTCGGAGCGTTGCGCCGCGGGACCTGGGCGGACTCGACCGTGCTGCTGATGGTCACCGTCGGCGCCGCGGTGCCCTCGTTCGTCGCGGCGATCCTGCTGCGCTCGGTGTTCGGCGTACAACTGGGCTGGTTCCCGACGTTCGGCAACGGCGAGGGCGCGCTGGACCGGTTGCACCACGTGGTGCTGCCCGCGATCGCCCTCTCGGTGACCTTCACCGCGCTGGTCACCCGGGTGACCCGCACCGCGATGCTCGACGAACTGCGCCGCGAGCACGTCGAGGTCGCGCTCAGTCGCGGTATTCCGCGGCGCAGCGTGATCAGGCGACACGTGTTGCGCAACGCGCTCGGACCGATCGTGACCGTCTCGGCGCTGCTCGTCTCCGGAATGTTGGTGAGCACCGCGCTGGTGGAGACCGCGTTCGGGATGGCCGGCGTCGGCTCGCTGCTGGTGCAGGCGGTGAGCCAACAGGACTTCCAGGTGGTGCAGGCCATCGTGCTGCTCGTGGTGGCCGCGTTCGTGCTGATCAACGCACTGGTGGACCTGCTGTATCCACTGATCGACCCGCGGGTCGCGGCACGAGGGAGCGCCCGATGAGCGCCGTCACGCTTGATTCCGCAGCCGCCCCACCGCGCCGCGACCCGCTGCGCCGACTCCGCCGACTCGGCGGCTCGTGGCTGGTGAACACCTGCCTGGTGATCCTGGGGGTGTTCCTGGTGGTTGCCCTGGCCGCACCCTGGCTGGCTCCGCAGGATCCGGAGTTCGGCGCACTGTCGGAGACCTTCGCCGATCCGGGCGCCGCCCACTGGCTGGGCACCGACCAGGGTGGCCACGACACGTTCTCGGCACTGATCGAGGGCACCCGGACCAGCCTGTTCGGGCCGCTCGCGGTGGTCGTGTTCGCCACCGTCGCGGGCATCGCCGTCGGACTGTTCAGCGCGTGGCGCGGCGGCTGGGTCGACGCGGCCATCGGGCGCGTGCTCGACATCCTGTTCGCCTTCCCGGCGCTGCTCCTGGCGATCCTCGCGGTCGCCCTGTTCGGCAAGGGCCTGACCGCGCCGGTGCTGGCCATGGCCGTCGCCTACCTCCCGTACACCGCACGCCTGGTTCGCGGCCTGGCCGCCGCGGAGAAGTCCCGGCCCTACATTGCCGCCTACCGGGTACAGGGCCACTCACCCGTGTTCGTCTCGGTTCGCGGCCTGCTGCCCAACATCACACCCACCGTGCTGGCCCAGGCCACGGTCAACTTCGGTTACGCGCTGCTCGACCTCGCGGCACTTTCGTTCCTGGGCCTGGGCGTACAACCGCCGACTCCCGACTGGGGCTCGATGATCAACCAGGGACAGTCCGCCGTACTCCAGGAACGACCGCTGTCCGCGATCGTGCCCGCGGTCGCGATCGTGCTGGTGGTCGTCGCGTTCAACGTCGTCGGGGAACACCTCGCCGACCGGGTCGCGGGAAGGGACGCCTGATGACACTGCTCGACATCGACGCGCTGAGCGTCACACTCCCCGGCATGGCCCGCCCGATCCTG
Source organism: Embleya sp. NPDC005575 (assembly GCF_040605455.1). Taxonomy (NCBI): domain Bacteria; kingdom Bacillati; phylum Actinomycetota; class Actinomycetes; order Kitasatosporales; family Streptomycetaceae; genus Embleya; species Embleya sp. NPDC005575. The sequence continues at coordinate 6,877 of NZ_JBEXCV010000213.1, forward strand.
GACGGGATCGAACTGACCGTCGCCGCCGGCGAAACCGTGGCCCTGGTCGGCGAATCCGGCTCCGGCAAGTCGGTCACGGCCCGTGCCGCGCTCGGCCTGTTCCCGGCCGGCGCCGACCTTTCCGGCCGGGTCCGGGTGGAGGGCATCGACCTGGTCGGCGCCGACGCCGCGCGGCTGCGCGAGGTGCGGACCGGCATCGCGGCGATGATCTTCCAGGACCCCCGGGCCGGGATCAGCCCGGTGCGTCGCATCGGCGATTTCCTGACCGAGGCACTGCGTCTGGTCGGCGGCTGGTCCCGGGCCCGCGCGGACGCCCGCGCGGCGGAACTGCTGGCCGCCGTCGGCTTGCCCGATCCGGAGCGCCACCTGCGCCAGTTCCCGCACGAGATGTCCGGGGGCATGCTGCAACGCGTGATGATCGCCGCCGCCCTGTGCGGCGAACCCAAGCTGTTGTTGTGCGACGAGCCGACCACCGCCCTGGACGTCGCCACCCAGGCCGAGATCCTGGCCCTGCTGGGACGCCTGCGCCGCGAGCGTGACCTGGGCCTGCTGCTGATCACGCACGACATCGAACTCGCGGCCGCCTCCTGCGACCGGATCTACGTGATGTACGCGGGACGGATCGTGGAGACCGCGAGCGCGGACGAGCTGTTCGCCCACCCTCGCCACCCCTACACCGCCGGACTGCTCGGCTCCTCCCCGCCACTGGAAGGGCCGTTGACCCGGCTCGCGCCCATCCCGGGCGCGCCGATGAGCCTGCTGGAGTCCGCGACCGGGTGCGCGTTCGCGCCGCGCTGCCGGTTCGCCGAGCCGGGCCGGTGCGATCAGGTGCCGCCCGCGCTCGAACCGCACGGCGCGGGTCGGGTCGCCTGCCATCGCGCGGACGACCTGGAGCCGCCGGTGCTCGCCCACCTCGCCTCGGACTCGGAGGACCGTTGACCACCGACGTCACACCCCATGACGCCACGCCCCTGATCGAGGTCAGCGGCCTGCGCAAGACCTACCGCACCGGCACGACCGAGGTGGTCGCCGTCGAGGACCTGTCCTTCTCGCTGCCGGTCGGCGGCGCGCTGGGCCTGGTCGGCGAGTCCGGATCGGGCAAGACCACCACGGCCCGGATGCTGCTCGGCCTGGAACGCCCCGACGCGGGCCGGATCGTGGTGCGCGGCACGCCCCTGGCCGAAAGCGTGCGCGGCCGGGCCGCCCGGTTGGCCCGGGCCAAGGCGGTCCAGATGGTCTTCCAGGACCCCTACCTGTCCCTGGACGGCCGGCTGTCCATCGGCGCGACGCTCGACGGCGTACTGCGACTGCACGGAGTGCGCGATCCGGCCGCCCGTACCGCACGGATCGGCGAATTGCTGGCCCAGGTCGGCCTCGGCCCCCGGGAGGCGGCGACCCGACCGCGCGGACTCTCCGGCGGCCAGCGCCAACGTGCCGCCATCGCCCGGGCACTGGCGGTGGAGCCCGCGCTACTGGTCTTGGACGAGGCGGTCTCGGCGCTGGATGTCTCGGTCCAGGCGCAGGTGCTCAACCTGCTCGCCGACATCCGCCGGGACACCGGCATCGGGCTGATCTTCGTCAGTCACGACTTGGCCGTGGTCCGCTACCTGTGCGACGAGGCACTCGTGCTGCACCGGGGCCGCACCGTGGAGCACCGACCCGTCGGCGACCTGCTCGCGGCGCCCGCGGACCCCTACACCCGACTGCTGCTCGCCTCGATCCCGCGTCCCGGCTGGGATCCGGAGCACATCGCCCGGCAACGCCGCGATCTGACCGCCCCGGCAGCCGCGGGTGGTGTGGTCCCGAGCGAGTGAGCCGAACCCGGGTCACAGCCAGTCGTTGCGGCGGAACGCTCGGAACATCAGCACACACGCGGTGACCATCACCACCAGGACGGCCGGATATCCGTACGTCCACTTCAGCTCGGGCATGTGCTCGAAGTTCATCCCGTAGATTCCGACGATCAGTGTGGGGACGGCCAGGATCGCCGCGATGGCGGCGATCTTGCGCATGTCGGTGTTCTGCCGGACGGTCACCCCGGCCAGACTGGCCGACAGGATGCCGTCCAGCAGTTCGTCGAACGCGGCCAGGCGTTCGCGGACCAGCGCCAAGTGGTCGGCGACGTCGCGCAGGTAGGCGTCGAAGCGGGTGCCGACGCCGGGCAGGGTGCCCCCGGTGAGCCGCTCCAGCGGCCGGGCCAGCGGCAGGACCGCCCGCTTGAACTCGATCAGCTCGCGCTTGAGCTGGTAGATCCGCTCCGCGTCGTTGCTCGGCCGGGGCGAGAACACGTCGACCTCCAGCCGCTCGAAGTCGTCCTCGACCTTGTCCGCCACGCGCAGATAGTCGTCGACGACCCGGTCGGTGATCGCGTGCACGACTGCGGCCGGCCCGTGCGCCAACATCGCCGGGTCGGCTTCCAGCGACTGGCGCAGTTCGACCAGCGGCGGCGCACTGCCGTGGCGGACCACCACGACGAACTTCTCCCCGGCGAAGACCATGATCTCGCCGGTGTCGACCACCTCGCTGGTCGCGGTCAGCGCGTCGTGCTCGACATAGACGATGGTCTTCAGGACCAGGAACAGCGTGTCGTCGTAGTACTCCAGCTTGGGCCGCTGATGGGCCTCGACCGCGTCCTCGACGGCCAGCGGATGCAGGTCGAACGCGTCGGCGACGCCGGCCAGGTCCTCGGCGAGTGGGGCGTACAACCCGATCCACACGAACGTGTCCTCGCCCGCCTCGGCCGCATCCAGCGCGTCACTCAGCGCCACCTCGCCCGGGCGCCGCACGCCCTTGTCGTACAGCGCGCAGTCCACCACCACGGGTGCGCGCGAAGCCCCCGTCTCGGGCGCCGATACCGCGCCGCCGTGCCGGAACCGCCTGGCCGTGCGCCACGAGCTCATGGTCCTACTCCCGAATCGAGGGTGTCTTCGCCGATGGTAGGCGGCGCCGGCGTCTGCGGTGTGGGCGCCGGCGGATCCGGCCTGCCGCGGACGCGCGACCCCACTGGGCGACGATGGGTCCGCGCGGACCCGGTCCGCCGTCGGCGGTGTCGCCTACGCTCGTTCCCTTGCGCACGTCGGCTCCCCGGAGCCGACGTCGACCGAGGAGGCAACCGGTGCGTACCACAGGCGAGTTCCACGAATCCGCGGCCGAGGATCCGAAGGCGGCGTCGAGCCCGGGAACCGGAGCGGCCCGCGCTTCGACGGGCTGTACGTGGCGGTCGAAGCGGACATGGGAGGCGGGACCGATCCCGGGTCCGAAGCGGACCGGGGCTTTTGCACGTACATCCGCTTCACCGGACCCGACCTGGTCTCCACCGTCACCTCCGTCGTCGGCGCCCTGCGGCAGATCGCCCGCTGGTTCGGCCCCGAGCACACCGGGTGCAGCCAGGGCGCCTACGAGCTGGACGGGACGTCGATCTCTTTCGCCGGGGCCAGCCCGTCCGGCACCGTGCTGTACTCGGGCCGGCTGAGCGAGGACGCGTTGTCGTTGTCCCTGGACACGCACAGTCTGATCAACGGTCGCCGGGCACACGTCGAGCTGCGCTTCACGGAGACGGAATTTCCCGACCGGGAGAACACCTGACTCCCGCTTGCCTGCCCGGACGGGCTCGCTTGCCCGGGGCCCGCCTACCCGGAGGGCTCCCTTGCCCGAACGGGAAGGGCCGTCGGCTCGGATCCGCCCCGGCGTGTTGCTAGATTGGCCCTGCCGCAAGTGTCTGCGGCCTCCGCCTATTTTGGGGATTCCGTGCCGCTCAGCACCACCGTGTCCATTCCGGAAATCGACCTCGTGGCCGCTCGTGAGGAGTACGCCGCCCTGGCGGCGGAGGGCCTCCGTCTCGACCTCACCCGGGGCAAGCCCTCGCCGCAGCAGCTGGACCTGGTCAACGGCCTGCTCACGCTGCCCGGCGACGGGGACTTCAAGGCCGCCGACGGCACCGACTGCCGCAACTACGGCGGACTGAACGGCCTGCCCGAGCTGCGCGCGATCTTCGCCGAACTGCTCCAGGTGCCCGCCGCGCAGCTGCTCGCCCTGGGCAACGCCAGCCTCACGCTGATGCACGACGTGATCGCCAACGCCTTGCTGTCCAAGGTGCCCGGTGCCGAGCGCCGCTGGGTGGACGAGCCCGAAGTGCTGTTCCTGTGCCCGGTGCCCGGCTACGACCGGCACTTCGGCGTGCTGGAGCGGTTCGGCATCGGCATGGTCCCGGTCCCGCTCACCGGCGCGGGCCCGGACCTGGACCAGGTGGAGGCACTGGTCGCCGCCGACCCGAGGATCAAGGGCATGTGGTGCGTGCCCAAGTACAGCAACCCCACCGGGGAGAGCTACAGCGACGAGACGGTGCGCCGGCTGGCCGCGATGCCGACGGCGGCGCCGGACTTCCGGCTTTTCTGGGACAACGCCTACGCCGTGCACCACCTGACCGACACCCCGGTCGAGCTGCTGTCCGTCCTGGACGCGTGCGCCGAGGCGGGGAACCCGGACCGGGCGTTCGTCTTCGGCTCCACCTCGAAGATCAGCTACGCCGGCGCCGGCGTTGCCTTCTTCGGTGCGTCCGAGGCCAACGTCGCCTGGCTGACCGGTCTGCTGGCCAAGCAGACGATCGGCCCGGACAAGGTCAACCAGCTCCGGCACGTGCGCTTCTTCGGCGACACCGAGGGTGTGGTGGCGCACATGCAACTGCACCGCGCGCTGCTCGCGCCGCGCTTCGAGGCGGTGTACGAGGTGCTGGAGCGTGAGCTCGGCCCGCTCGGCATCGCGACCTGGACCCGACCCGAGGGCGGCTACTTCGTCAGCCTGGAGGTGCCGGACGGCTGCGCCGCAGAGGTGGTCCGGCTGGCCAAGGAGGTCGGCGTCGCGCTGACCCCGGCAGGCGCCGCCTTCCCCGGCGGCAACGACCCGCGCGACCACCAGATCCGCCTCGCGCCCAGCTACCCCACCGTCGACGAGGTCCGCCGCGCGATGCGTGCCGTCGCCGTGTGCGTGAAGCTGGCGGCGGCCGAGGCCGCCGCGGTCTGACCGGATCCCGGCCAACCGACTCGACGACCCCGTCGCGCCCACCCACACGGG
>NZ_JBEXCV010000214.1:0-11879 GCF_040605455.1 Embleya sp. NPDC005575
AAGTCGCGCGCCGGCCCGGGGGGCCGGCACCCGGGCCGGGGTTCGGCTCCCAGGCAACTCCCAGGCAGCGCGCGGGCTGCGACCACCGCGCCATGCTTGAGTCCGGGGTGGATGGGCGGTGCGCCGTCCGGCGCCGACCCCGAGATTCGTGGGAAGGACGTCATGACGAGGTACTCGGGTCGACCGGCGTGGACCACAACGGTGGTGCCGGTCGCCGCCTCGGCACTCGTGCTGCTGCTGGCCGGATGTGGGGGGAGCGGCGGCAACAAGAGCACGAGTGCCTCGGCCCCGTCGAGCGCGGCGAGCGGTGGTGGGGACGCCGGCAAGGCGTACACCGACTGCCTGCGTGCGAACGGGGTCGAGGTACCGACGGGTCGACCGGACGGTGGCACCCGTCCCCCGGGCGCGGGCCGCCCGTCCGGTCGCCCGTCGGCTCGCCCGAGTCGACCGGCCGGCGAACGGCCCACCGGGTTCCCGAGCGGGCGGCCCAATCCGCGCTCGACCGATCCGGCGTACCGCAAGGCCGAGGAGGCGTGCGCGAAGTTGCGGCCCTCGCGGGGGCCGGGCGGCGGTACGGACGGGCCCAGGCGCGGCGGCAACTCGGCCGCGGAGGCATTCGCGGGCTGTCTCAAGGACCATCAGGTCGAGCTGCCGGCCGGTGGGGCCGCCGCACTGGACCGGTCCGACCCGAAGGTCGCCGAGGCGCTGAAGACCTGCGAGGCCCTCCTGCCGTCGGCGCCGACGGCAGGCGCGGGCACGCCCACGGCGGTGCCGACGACGTAGTCGGAGGCGGCCCGCGGTCGTGCCCGCCATCGGCCGGGCCGGCCGGCCGGTTCGTGGCCGGGACACGGATGGGTGGTGGGTGACCCGAGCCGTCCGCGCGGCTGTTCGGGCCCTGCGCGGGCCTCGGCTTCGTCGATTGTGTCAATCCCAACAAATGGGGCATTTGGGAAGATCATCCCAAGGTGCGGAGGGATGCCCGGCCAGGGAGCGATGAGTTCTTCGGCCAGGTCCGGTCCATCTCTGCACAGGCGATACCGCGATCCGCACCGCGATCGACCCACTGGAGAGTGACCAGTCATGCTCACGACCGATTTTGCCCCCGGCGCCCCGCTCTGGATCGACCTCGGGGTGCCCGACCTTCCGGCGGCCGGCGCGTTCTACGGCGACCTGTTCGGGTGGGATCTGGAGATCACCGGTCCCGAGACCGGCGGCTACGGCATCCTGCGCAAGGACGGCAAGAGCGTCGCCGCGCTCGCCCCGCTGATGGACCAGAGCGCGTCCCCCGCGTGGTCCGTCTACTTCCACGCCCCGAACGTCGACGCCACCACCAAGGCGGTCGAGCAGGCCGGCGGTCGGGTGCTGCTCCCGCCGATGGACGTCATGGACATGGGCCGAATGGCCGGGTACGCCGACTCCACCGGGGTGGGCTTCATGGCGTGGCAGCAGGGCACGAACAAGGGCCTGGAACTGGTCCAGGACGTCGGCGCGCTGTGTTGGACCGAGCTGTACACCGCCGACCGGGTCGCGGCCACCGGCTTCTACCACTCGGTGTTCGGTTGGAACTACCAGGACTTCCCCTCGCCGGCCGGCACCTACAGCCTCGCCTACCCGGGCGAGGACGTGGACGCCATGCACGGTGGCGTGATGGAGGTCGACCCGGGGCAGACCGCCCCGCAGTGGCAGATCTACATCGGCGTCGAGGACTGCGACGCGTCGTTCGCCAGGGCGATCGAGCTGGGCGCGACCGAGCTGACGGCGCCGTACGACATCCCGGACGTCGGCCGGATCGCGATGCTGAACGACCCCTTCGGCGCGCGCTTCGCGATCATCAAGGGCATTCCGCCGGCCACGTGAGCGGCGGCCGCGGGGCCGACCCGGTCGGATGACGCGAGTCGCCCGGTCGGGTCGTTTCGGTCGGCCCGACCGACCCGGAGCCGCACTCCCGGATACCGCACCGACGCCGCCCGGGAAGGAGTAGGCCCGACCCCTTCCGGGGACCCACGTGATCATGACCGTTCGCGCCCTGGCCCTCGACTTCGGCGACACCCTGGCCGTTCCCGGACCCAACCCGGACGGCCGCACGGTCCTGGAGGTGCTGCGCCGAATGCCCGGCACCGATGTCCCGGACACCTTCGTCGCCGCCTTCGACCACGTGCATCGCATCACCCGCGAGGGCGACCGGGTCCGGGACACGCACACCGCGTTCGCGGACGAGATCCGGCATGCCGCGGCCCTGTGCGGGGCGCGTGTCCCGGACCCCGGGGCGGTCGCCGAGCCGGTCTTCGAGCGGATCCCCGATTCGCGGGTCATCCGCCGGGCCGCCGAGGCGTTGCTGCGCATTCGCGATCGCCGCGACCTGGTGTGCGTGCTCGCCTGCGACACCCAGCGCCCCGAGTCGGTGCGCCGGCGCACGCTGGCCGATGCGGGCATCGAGGCGTGCTTCGACGCCGTCGTGCTGTCCTGCACCATCGGCCTGCGCAAACCGCATCCGCACTTCTACGCCGAGGTCGAACGCGCGTGCGGCGGCATTGCGCGCGAGCAGATCATGTTCGTCGGGAACACCCCGACCAAGGACGCCACCGCACCGCACGTGTACGGCATGCGGGCGGTGCTGATCGCGCCGACCGGACGCCCCGCGGGGCTGGCCGAGGCGATCGGGGTGATCGACCACTTCGCCGACCTCCCCGACTACCTCGATCGGGCCGCCCCGGACGGCGCGGGCCCGGGCGGGGTCAGGCCCGGATCTCGGCCACGCGCTCCACGTTGAGCACATCCGCGATGTCCTGGCTCTCGGCGGTGGCGAACCACGCGTCCAGGATCTCGATCAGCACCGGCCCGGAGGTCAGCCGCAGGCTCAGCGCGAGCACGTTGGCGTGGTTCCAGCGCCGCGCACCGGACGCCGTGGCCGCGTCCGTGCACAGCGCCGCCCGGATCCCGTCCACCTTGTTCGCCGCGATCGAGGCGCCCGTACCGGTCCAGCAGCAAACGATCGCCTGATCGGACCGACCCGCGGTCACCTCGCGCGCGGCGGCCGCGCTCACCGGTGCCCAGTCGTCGGCGAACTCCGGCCGGTGGTCGGGGTCGAAGGCGCCGAACGGCAGCACCTCGTGACCGCGCTTGCGCAGTTCGTCGGCGAGGTAGACGCCACAGCCCTTGATCTGGTCGGCCGAGATCGCGATGCGCATCGGACACTCCTTGGTCGGTGAATTGTCGGTGCCGGGTGTGAGACTGGAAAGCATGGTCCTCACGGACACTGTGCACGTGACCCGACACACCTCCGCGCTCGGGTCCATGGAGATCGGGTCCGGGCCCCCGCATCCCGCGCTCGCGACGCTGATCGACGCCTACCGCGGTTACGAAGAACACACCCTCGCGCCGCTGTGCCGCCGCGAGCCGGCGACCGGATCGATCACCGTCGTCATCGGTTTCGGTCCGGTGCGAGTGTGGTCCCCACGCGACCCCCGGTACGGGCCGGGTACCACCAGCTCGTTCGTGGCCGGCCTGCACGACGGGCCCGCGATCGTCGAGCACGACGGTCACCAGGCCGGCATCCAGATCGACCTCACCCCGCTGGGCGCCTACACGTTGCTCGGCCTGCCTCTCGCGGAGATCGCCGACCGGGTCGTGCACCTCGACGACCTGCCCGGGTGGGACACCGGCGCGCTGGTCGACCGGTTGCGGTCCGCGCCGGACTGGTCCGCCCGGTTCGCGCACCTGGACCGGATCCTGCTGCGACGCCGCGAGCAGGGTCCCGTACCACTGCCCGAGGTGGTCCGCTGCTGGGAGCTGATGGCGGCGAGCGCGGGCCGGATCGAGGTCACCGCGCTCGCCCGGGAGACCGGCTGGAGCCGGCGCCACCTCGGCGCACGCTTTCGGGAGACGCTCGGCCTCCCGCCCAAGACGGTGGCCCGGGTGCTGCGTTTTCGGCATGCGATCGAGCTGCTCGACGGGCCGCCGCGCAGTTGGGCGGAGATCGCGATCGAGGCGGGCTACTACGACCAGGCGCACTTCAACCGCGACTTCAAGGTGCTCGCGGGCTGCACTCCCCGCGCCTATCTGGCGGCCCGGATGCCCGCCGGCGGCGGCCTCGTGGGCTGACCGGCCGGCGCGCCGATCGTTCCCGTTTATCCAATACCGCGCGGGGTCCCTCACCGAAGCTGGAATCGACCACCCGGCAGGCCCCGGAGGCGACGCAACGCATCCGGCGGCATCCGGCCACATCCGGCATCAAGGAGTGCACCATGAGCGACAAGGCCCTCGTCTCCGACCTGGTCCCGACGCTGCGCTACAACGACGCGACGGCGGCGATCGCCTTCCTCGAGAACGCGTTCGGGATGAGCGCGGTCCTGGTTGTTCCCGGCGACGACGACACCGTCGCGCACGCGGAGCTGACGTTCGGCAACAGCATGATCATGCTCGGCACCAACCTGCCCGAGGGCTGCGGCGACCGGCTCCGCCGGCCGATCGGCGGCTCGGCGGTCTACGGCATCGTCGACGGCGACGTGGACGCGCACTGCGCCCGGGCGGTGGCGGCGGGCGCGAGTGTGGTGCGCGAGCCGAAGGACGAGGACTACGGCGGCCGCGGCTACACCGTGCGCGACCCGGAGGGCAACCTGTGGAGCTTCGGGACGTACCGCCCGCAGGCCTGACCCGTGAGCGCGGTTCGGCCGGCGGTCCGGGCGGCGACGCGAGGTGCCGCCTCGACCCCACCGGCCGAACCGGGCTCAGCCCTCGTGCGCCGCGAGGTAGCGGTCCACCTTGGCCCGCTCGTAGGCGTACACCGGCTCGATCGGGCCGACCGGCACGAAGGTCGCCGTCGCGCAGTCCTCGTACAGGTCCACCCGGGTGTAGCCGACGCCGGCAACCCCCTGGTAGGTGTCTGCCGGCGGGAACACGTCGGCGCGGTAGGCGCCGGCCGGGGCCGCCCATACCGGCACCCCGGCCAGCACTCCGCAGGTCGCGTGGTGGTTGTGGCCGGTCAGCACGATCCGCACGTCGGTCCCGGCGATCACCGCGCCCAACCGGGCCGGGGCGCGCAGCGAGAGCCGTTCCAGGAACGCGAGCGGGGTGGGAATCGGCGGGTGATGCAGGCCGAGCACCGTGCCGCCGGCCGCCGGCGTGGCCAACTCGGCGCGCAGCCACTGCAACTGATCTTCCGTCAGGTCGCCGGAGTGGCTGCCGGGCGTGGTGCTGTCCAGCATGATCACCCGTACCTCGCCGGACGTGTGCACGAAGTCGTGCGGGTCGGTGGACGCGGGCGTGCCGAGCAGCCCCTCGCGAAACGCCGCGCGGTCGTCGTGGTTGCCCATCCCGTACAGCGCCGGCGCGCCGATCCGCGGCCCGGCCTCGGCCAGCAGCGCCCGCAGTCGCCGATAGGCCCGCGGGTCGCCGGTGTCCGCGAGGTCGCCGGTGAACAGCAGGGCGGTGGGGGCCAGGTCGGCCGCCTCGACCGCGGCGAGCGCCTGGCGCAGCTGTTCGGCGGTGTCCAGTCGGTCGAGCAGCAGCTCACCCTCCGGGACCATGTGCACGTCGCTGAACTGGACCAGCGTGTGGCGCGGGATACGCACGGCAATCCTCCTGCGGGCAGGGCGACGCGACACGTGTCACCCGGGGAGGCACAGTCCATCGCCGATAGGCGACAAGGTCAAGCAGTTCTCCGATCGACCTGCCGCCGACCCGCTCGAACGCACGAGCTAGCGTTTTCCCGTGGAGATCAAGACTCTGGGGTACGACCACCCCGACGTACGCAAGCTGGTCGCGGATGTGCAGCAGGAATATGTGGAGCGTTATGGCGACCCCGACGAGTCGGCGGTCGACCCGGCCGACTTCCTGCCGCCGGAGGGCCTGTTCTGCGTGGCCTACCGGGACGGTGCCCCGGTCGCCAGCGGCGGCTGGCGGGCCCGCGGCGCCGCGGACGACGATCCGGGCCTGCGGGCGGGCGACGCCGAACTCAAGCGCATGTACGTGGTCCCGCACGCGCGCGGGCGCGGCCTGTCCCGGGTGATGCTCGCGCACCTGGAGGAGTCCGCCCGCGCGGCCGGCCGGCTGCGCCTGGTCCTGGAGACCGGTGACAAGCAGCCCGAGGCGATCGCGCTGTACCGCTCGTGCGGCTACGAACCGATACCCGGGTTCGGGTACTACAAGGACCACGAGAGCAGCATGTGCTTCGCGAAGGTGCTCTGAGCGACCCTTCCACGACGCGGCCCGATCGGGTGCCGTGACGCGTCGTTCGAGGCGGCCCGCCCTCGGTTCGCCCCGGACGGCCTGCTCCGCGTCCAGGGGCCGGCGATGGGATCGATCCCGCCGCCGGCCCCTCGCCCGTCAGTGCTCGACGTCCGACTCGGCCGTCCGCGCGCCGCGCAGCATGAACCAGGCCGCGACGGCCGCCGTGAGCAGTACCGCGGCGCCCGCGCCGGCCGCGATCCGCAGCCCCTCCAGGAACGCGTCGTTCGCCGAGTGGGTGAGGTCCGCCGCGACCTGCCCATGGACCGTCCCGGCCGCCTCCGCGGCGCCCGCGAGCGATTCGCGCGCGCCGGCGGCCGCGTCCGAGGAGAGGCCCTCGGGGATCGTCACGTGGCCCCGGTAGATCCCGGTGACCACCGAACCCAGCAGCGCGATGCCCAGCGCCGCGCCCAATTCGTACGCGGTCTCCGAGACCGCCGAGGCCGCGCCCGCGTTCTCCTTCGGCGCGCTGCCCAGGATCAGGTCGGCGGTGACGGTGAACGAGAAGCCCGCGCCGGCACCGACCAGGAGCAGCACACCGCCCAGGTAGAGGTACGGCGTGTCCTCGGACAACACGGTCAGCGCGCCGAGGGCGAGGCCGATCGCGGTCAGACCACCCGTCACCACCACGCGCGGGGTGAGCCGGCGCGCGGCCAGGCCCGCGAGCAGACCCGAGACGATCGCCCCGGCCGTGGCCGGCAGTTCGGCCAGGCCGGCCTGCAACGGGCTGCGGGTCTGGACCAGTTGCAGGAACTGGGACAGGAAGAAGATCAGCCCGGACATGCCGAGTACACAGAGCAGGTCGGCGAGCACCGAGCCGCTGAAGGCCCGGTTGCGAAACAGCCGCATGTCCAGGAGCGGTACCGGCAGCGACAACTGCCGGCGTCCGAACCAGACCAGTGCGCCCACGCCGATCGCCAGCGCCGCCCACACGTCCCAGCGCAGCGGGCCGTGCGTGGCGGCCTCCTTGATCGCGTAGACGGTGGCGATCATGCCGACCAGCGACAGCGCCGCGCTGAGCATGTCCCACGGACCCGGGTTCGGATTGCGCGACTCCGGCAGCATCTTGATGCCGACCACGATCAGCACCGCCATCACCGGAAGGTTGATCAGGAAGACCGAACCCCACCAGAAGTGTTCGAGCAAAATGCCGCCGACCACCGGGCCGAACGCGGCGCCGGCCATCGACATCGCGCCCCACACGCCGATCGCGAAACTGCGCTCGCGCGCGTCCGGGAAGATGTTGCGCACCAGCGCGAGTGTGGACGGCATCAGCGACGCACCGGCCACACCCATTGCGACGCGGGCCGCGATCAGCGCCTCGGCGCTGGGCGCGTAGGCGGCCACCACGGACAGCGCGCCGAACGCGGCCGAGCCCCAGAGGAGCAGTTTCTTGCGGCCGATCCGGTCGCCCAGAGTGCCGGCGGTAACCAGCAGACCGGCGATGACGAACGAGTAGACGTCGCCGATCCACAACAACTGCGTGCCGGTCGGTTCGAGGTCCTCGCTGAGGAACGGGATCGCCAGGCCGAGCACCGTGGCGTCGATCGCGACCAGCAGCACCGAAAGGGTCAGTACACCCAGGGCGATCCAACGGCCCGGCGCACCCTTCGCGGAGCCGCCGGTGCCGGTATGAACGGGGGTTGAGGAAGTCGTGCCACTGGCCATGATCAGGATTCCAAGCAAAGAGATGGATCGGCTGTGTGGATCAGCCGGGGAGTCGCGGTGGAGCGGTGCCGGCGCCGAGGCGGCGGCGTGGGCGGGCTGCGGAGACCGATTCGCGCCGGACGCGGGTCAGCCGGTGCGGCGGGCGGCGCCGCCGAGGAGGAGTTCGGCCACCGAGCGGGCCGCGTCGCGGCCGGCGAGCCGGCCCTCGTGGACAGCCCAGCCGGCGGCGGCGACGAAGGAGAACAGCGCCTCGGAGACCCATTGCGCGGTGAGGTCCACCCGCATCGAGCCGTTCTCCTGGCCGCGCCGGACCGCGGCGGCGACCTGCTCGTCCATCACGCTCCAGGCCTGTTCCAAGCCCGGATCGCCGACGAGTGAGCTCTCTCCGTACAGGAACGCCAAATACTCGGCGCACGGCATGAGGTGGTCCACCAGACCGCGCAGCACCGCCGGTACGTCCTCGCCGGCGGTCAGGTCGGCGGCGTCGATCGCACGGCCGATCTGTGCCGACGCCTCCGCGCCGAGCGCGGCGATCAGCGCGGGCCGGCCGGGGAACATCCGGTGCAGCGTGGCCCGGCTGATTCCGGCGGCTCGGGCGATCTCGTCCATGGACGACGCGGGTCGCCGGAGCAGCAGGGTGACGGCGGCGCGCAGCACGTGCTCGTTGTCGGTGGGCATGGATCAACTCTAGCCCAGGTGAGACATCTATGTCTCATGATTTACCGGGTGGATTCAGCTGGAACCCTGTGGCGTCAGTTCCGGTCGCGGCTCCTGCCAGGTCAGCACCGGTTCGGCGGCCCCGCCCCGAAGCGCCGCGCCGGGAAAGATCCGCAGCCGCCACGGCGACAGGCGCATCACCGCGAAGCCCGGCGACAAGGGGTGCTCCCAGCCGGGCACCCCGATCCCGGCCGGGTCGTAGCCCAACGGTTCGGGGGTATCCCGGAACAGGTTCCACACCCGCGCGCGGATCTCCGGCTCGAAGAGCAGATCCGCGCGGCACTCGGCTGCGCACGTGTCGTGCGAGGGCGACCAGTAGTTGCACGACACGAACGGATTGCGGGCGATGTGCGCGCGCTTGGTCGCGGTGGGCGCGGTGGCCACCCAACCGGTCAACCGCCCGTGCTCCCACACCCAGTACGGATGCAGGATCCGGGTACGCGGGCGACCCGCGCTGTCCACGGTGGCGATCGACGCCCACACGATCGAGTGCGCCATGGCGATGAAGGCCGGGGCCGCGGTTTCCAGATCGGTCATGGCGGCAACCCCTGTCTCGTCCTGACGGCCCGGCACCTCACCACCCATACTGTCGTGAACCCGCGCGACCCTAAAGGCCCGGCGGGAAGTCGTACGAGGCCGGCGGCTTGATCCGAACCTTGTCGTCCTGGAACATCACCGAGATCTGGTCGTGCGGACGCAGCTCGATCCGGGCCGGATCACCGCCGACCAACGTGCCGTTCAGGTAGGTGCGGTAGGTGTGCGTGGCGTCCGGGGTGAGCACGCCCAGGTGGGTCTCGTCGAAGCGCACGTTCCACATGGCGAACAACTGGCCCAGTACGAAGCGGGCGTTCGCGTCGTGGCTCTCCACGTGCAACACGCCGCTGTCGTCGTGCGTGTGCAGATCGGCGAGCAGCCCGGTCTCCTTGTCGATGCCGATGTCGGGCGCGACGTCGACCCGGTCGAGGCCGACGAGGATGTCCAGATGCACATGGAAGTGCTTTACGGCGCCCTCCATCGTGTCCAGGTTCAGACCCGCTTCGGCGCCGCGCCGGGCGCTGTCCGCGGGGACCGGCCAGGGCGGCAATTCGGCGTTGTCGGCCGCCTTCGGGTGCGGCAGCGGGCCCTGTGGGCTGCCGCGCTCGGGCAACGTGATCGGCGCGGCGCCGAGCGCGGGCGCGTAGGCGGATACGGGCGTGCCGGCGGCGAGTGAACTCAGGGCCAGGAGCGCGGCGGCGACGCCGACCCCGTTGCGGAGGTGACGGTTCATCGGGGGCCTTCCGGAGGCGGACGAAATCAACAACCTGTCCCGTCCGGCGGCCCGGGCGATAGTCGACAGGGCACTTCGAGCGCGGACTTCACCCATTCGGACCCATTCAGGCCCATTCAGGCCCCTTCGGGGCACGTGCACCGATGCGGGCGGGATCGGGTGCACCCTGTTCGGGGTCGAGCGGCGGCCCGGCGGGACTGAGCCGCGCTTCGCCGGGCAGACATGGGGCGACCCACCCGCGGGCGGTCCGTCGGGTGTCCCTAGGGGGCGGAACCAGTGATACGCACCAGCCGCCGGAAGCGGCGCATCGAGAACGAACGCCCCTGGTTCGCCAAACAGCGGTGGATCCTGCTCCTGCTCGTGGTCCTGCCACCGATCGGCGCGGTGCTGATGTGGATGCTCACCCGATGGACGCCGATGACCAAACTCGTGTTGTCCGTCTTGGCGGCGCTCTGGTGCGGGGCCCTGGTGATCGGGTTGAGTACCAACCCGGAGACGCACGACAGGAGCCCCGATCCGGTCGCGCCGATCGTCGACGACGGTCGTGGCCCGCGATCGTCTCCGTGAAACCGATGCCCGCCACGGATGGAGTTGCCGGTCGATGCCCGCCCCGTCGCACATCACGCCGTTTCGAATCGACATACCCGACGCCGACCTGGTGGACCTGCGGGTGCGCCTGGCGCGCACCCGCTGGCCCGAGGGCGAGCCGGTGGACGACTGGTCGCAGGGCATCCCGCTGGCCTATACGCGCGAGTTGGCCGAGTACTGGCGGACCACATACGACTGGCGCAAGACCGAGGCGCGGCTGAACGGCCATGCCCACTTCAAGGCCGAACTCGACGGCCTGGGCATCCACTTCCTGCACGCGCCCTCGCCGCACCCGGACGCACTGCCGCTGATCCTCACCCACGGCTGGCCCGGGTCGATCGTCGAATTCCTGGACGTGATCGGGCCGTTGACCGACCCCACCGCGCACGGCGGCGACGCGGCCGACGCGTTCCATGTGGTGCTGCCCTCACTGCCCGGCTACGGCTTCAGCGACCGGCCGGCCGAGACCGGCTGGGGGATCGACCGGATCGCCCGGGCGTGGGCCGCGCTGATGGCCGACCTGGGCTACTCGCGCTACGGCGCGCAAGGCGGCGACTGGGGGTCGATGGTCACCGCGTCGATCGGTCGGCAGGACCCGGAGCACGTACTCGGCATCCACTTGAACATGCCGGTGGCGATGCCGGACGCGGAGGCGATGAAGGACCCGACGCCGGCCGAACAGCAGGCACTGGCCGACCTGGGCACGCACTCCGAGTGGGGCGCGGGCTACAGCAAGATCCAGTCCACCCGGCCGCAGACGCTCGGTTACGGGCTGGCCGATTCGCCGGTCGGCCAACTGGCCTGGATCGTGGAGAAGTTCCAGCAGTGGGCCGACTGTGACGGCCATCCGGAGAACGCGCTGTCCCGCGATCACATGCTGGACAACGTGATGCTGTACTGGCTCACCGACACCGCCGCGTCCTCGGCCCGGCTGTACTGGGAGAGCTATCGCAGCCCCGATCTGTCCGAGGTCGATGTCCCGACCGGCTGCTCGATCTTCCCGCACGAGATCATCCGCTCCTCGCGCCGCTGGGCCGCCAACCGCTTCACCGATCTGCGCTACTGGAACGAGCTCGACCGCGGCGGCCACTTCGCCGCCTTCGAACAACCGGAGACCTTCGTCGAGGAGGTTCGCCGCTTCTTCCGCCTGATCCGCGACTGAGCCGGACGACACCGGGGCCCGGCCGCACCCGGGCCCGGAGGCGCGGACGGTGGGGCGTGGGCGTGAGTGGCGGCGGCAAGTCGCGTCGCGTCGGGAGGGGCAGGGCGCCCGGACGTCGCGGTGGGGCTCAGGAAGGGGCAGCCGACCCCGGCGCGGAGCCGCTCGGCGTGGCGGGGGCGGTGGAAGGAAGGCGCGAGCTCCCGCCGCGACCGGGGGCGGGGGGGACCGCGCGCCGCAAGCGTTAAGAGCGGA
>NZ_JBEXCV010000215.1:0-11803 GCF_040605455.1 Embleya sp. NPDC005575
GACCGTTGGCGAAGGAGTGCAGGTGAGGCAGGGGGGCGGCGCGAACTGACGTGATCCAGTCGGTGAGCTTGGTGTCGTTGCCTTCCGCTGGGGTCGGCAGCTTTGCGAATTCGCCGGTGCGGCGGGCGAGTTCGGTCATCTCGGGGCAGGCTCTGGTGAGTTCGCGCAGGAGAGCAGTGTCCTTGTCCCGCAGGTTCTCGGGGCGGGTGAGGAGGAGGCGAGCGAAGCGCTGCGGTGTGGTGACCGGCCGTTCGCCCTCGGCGCGGCCCTGGGTGATGTAGCGGACCAGGAGATTCGCACTGCCGGTGTAGCCCAGTTCCTTGATCTCGCGCAGGAGGTGGGTGACGGGAACCGCGGTGTCCTCGGCCCGACGCCGGCGCAGGTAGTCGCGGTAGGGGTCGACGAGTGTGGGCTTGTAGCGGGGTGCGAGGCGGTCGCCGGTGGGCTCCTTCATACGGGCGTACCGCTTGACCGTGTTCAGAGCGACATCGAGGCGGCGGGCGCATTCGAGCAGGCCGACGCCCTGGCCGAGCAGGTTGTGGACCTTGTGCCAGCGCTCGCGGGTGGTCTGTTCGCGTACGCCCCCGGGCCGGGCGGGGTTCACCGCGGTCGCCCAGCAGGCAGCGTGGGAGCGGACCTCGGCCAGGACCTTCCCGCACAGGTTGGACCAGAGGTGCCACCTGTCGCTGACCTGCACCGCTTCGGGCAAGGCCTGGCGGATCGCCTCGCCATAGGTAGCGGAGCCGTCGCGGCAGACGTACTCGGCCCCGGGGTGTTCGCGCAGCCAGGCGGTCGGCGTGGGGGCGGTGCGGTCGGGCAGGACGTCGATGCGTTCGCCGGTCTCGGCGTTGATGATCACGGTCGCGTAGCGGTGCCGACGCTTGAGGGCGAAGTCATCGACCCCGATCACCCGTGGGATCCGCAGCGTCGGCGTGGGGATGCGCCTGAGCAGGCGCAGGGCGCTGGCGTAGGCGACCGGCACGGCCAGGGACCGGGCGAGGCGGGCGGCCGCCCGGCCGCATAACTCCTTGACCACCTGCGAGAGCTGCCTGGTCAGACGCGTCGTGCGGCGCTGTAGGCGCTCAAGCAGCCCGGGGACCTGTTCCCGGAACGTCTGCCGCGGACAGCCCGGGACCGGGCAGACCAGCCGGCGCACACGGACCCGGACCACCACCCGGCGGCCGTCCACCGGCACGTCCGCCACCGTCCGCCAGTGGTACCCGTGCACCTTCCCCGTCGCCACCCCGCACACCGAGCACAGAACCGGGACATCCCGGGTCCGGGCCGTGACCCGGACAACTTCGCCGCCATCCACCACATCCTCGACGGCCAGCGCCGACAGCCCCGAAAACACCACGTTCACAAGAGAGTTGGCATCATGCACAATCCATGATCGCAACCAAGGACGCAGCGTCACCACCGACTACGGAACAGAGCCAAACTAACGGTGGAACTCGATCGTGAAAGTGACACCGAGAGATGACTGACGTGATGTCAGAGCCTGTGCAGGACAGCCTGGTTGGAGGCGTCGCCGACGGAGCTGTTGACGGCCGGTTGATCGACGAGTTGGTCGGCCGGGCACTTGCCCAGGGGCTGGACCTGGTGGGCGAGGGCGGGCTGCTGCAGCAGCTGACGAAGCGGATCCTGGAGTCCGCCCTCGAGATCACCGACCACCTCGGCTATGACAAGCACGATCCGGCCGGGGACAACAGCGGGAACTCGCGCAACGGCACCCGCGCGAAGACCGTGCTGACGGACGTGGGCCCGGTGGAGATATCGGTGCCGCGGGACCGGGAAGGCTCGTTCGAGCCGCGGATCGTCCGCAAGCGGCAGCGGCGTCTGTCGGGGGTGGACGAGATGGTGATCTCGCTGTCCGCGAAGGGCCTGACCACCGGTGAGATCCGGGCCCACCTCGCCGAGGTCTACGGGGCCGACGTGTCGCGGCAGACGATCTCCACGATCACCGACAAGGTCCTCGACGGGATGGCCGAGTGGCAGAACAGGCCGCTCGACCGCGTCTACCCGGTCGTGTTCGTGGACCGCATCAACGTGAAGGTGCGCGACGGCAAGGTCGCCAACCGGCCGATCTACGTCGCGTTGGCGGTCACGGCCGAGGTCACCGCGACATCCTCGGCCTGTGGGCCGGTGACGGCGCGGAAGGGGCCAGGTTCTGGTTCCATGTGCTGACCGAGATCGGGAACCGCGGCGTCGAGGACGTGCTGATGCCGGTTTGCGACGGGCTCAGGGGTCTGCCCGACAGCATCGAGACGGTCTGGCCTCGGGCCGTCGTGCAGACGTGTGTGGTGCATCTGCTGCGGAACAGCTTCCGCTATTTCGGCCGACAGGACTGGGACAAGATCGCGAAAGCACTCAAGCCGGTCTATCAGGCTCCGACCGAGGAGGCCGTGCCGGAGCGATTCGTGGAGTTCACCGACGCCTGGGGAAAAAGTATCCGGCGATCGTGCGGTTGTGGGAGAACGCCTGGGCCGAGTTCGCGCCGTTCTTGAGCTTCGACACGGAGATCCGTACGGTGATCTGCTCGACCAACGCGATCGAGTCGGTGAACGCGCGGATCCGGCGGGCGGTCAAGGCCCGCGGGCACTTCCCGAACGAGCAGGCCGCGCTCAAGTGCGTATACATGGCGATCATGTCCCTCGACCCCACCGGCAAGGGTCGTAAACGCTGGACCATGCGCTGGAAAGCCGCTCTCAATGCCTTTGACGTCGCCTTCGACGGACGACTGTCCGCCGGACGCAACTGACCACTACCCCAACCCCGTTACACCGTTCGATTTACAGACCCTTTACTGTGGCAACGTCATGGTCTGCGGCGGCTCCGGCACGGACCAGACCACTACCTCGCCCACGGCCCCGGGGGGCACGGCAGGCTGCGTCAATTACTGCAAGTCCAGCCCCCCGATTGATACCGGCCGGGGAAACAAGAAATCGGGAAGCAGCACAGGCCGACCCGGTGGATGTAGGAATCTCGTGGATACTTGCCCAGGTGCGACGCCGCGCTTCGTTAAGAATGCGCCAGTAGCACCTGCAGCTCCGAAGGGGGACACATATTTTGGATTCACTCCAGACTGTGGGCTGCCGCAAGTATTGCCGAATGGAATGTGCACAACGGGTTCCGTACTGGTCTCTGCGGTGTCGGCCTGGAATTCGGGGTATGAAACGGTGGGGGATGCGTCATCAAACGCTGCTCGCACGCTCGGTGACCCTAGGGCATCTGCGGCGGAGAAATCAGATGCAGCGCGGTACCTCGGTATGCTCAGAAATGATCCGTACGTCCGAACCGTATCTACGATCGGGCGGAGTCCGGTTGTAGGGGCGATATCGAGAATTACCTTGGTTGTGGGCGTCGGATTTACGGCGATTTCCAATTACCAATCGACGGACAGTGTACCTCTGGCTACAGTAGAAACTGTGGCTGACACAGCTGTCATACTCGGGGCCGCGAAGGCTGGCGGCGTAGGTGGAGCATGGGTCGGAGGGGCTGTAGCAGGTCCTCCCGGTGCCTTCGTGGGTGGGTTCGTAGGTGGGGTCGGGGGCGCTGCCGCCGGGCTGGTGACAACGGGTAAAGTGAATGGATGGATCAAGGGCGGATATGATCGTCTTTTCAAGTGATGAGGATGTGTGGATCTCTTTCTTTCAATATTCTGGATGAGTGCGGCAGTCGTCATGACTCGGCAGGCTGTATTGGTCTGGCGCAGCCCGGTTGCTGCCGACTCGGCAGTGAGAATGTTTTCCATGATTCCTGGAAAAAGAGTGCGGAGAGGCCGGTCGGGGCCCGCGTCCCGATGAGGGAGAGAAGGCCGGCAGTGCGCAGCCGTCGTGCTCGGAGGACCTTCACTGAGCTGCGGTTCCCGGGGCGACCCGCGCCCCGGGACGCCGATCAGCCCGTGATCACGAGGCCCCGGGCACCGAGTGTGTCCATCGCCTTGCCCATCGGGGCGACATAGATGAAGGCGCTGCACTTCCGGGTGCCCCGCCATCCGTTGTTCGGGCACTCGCCGGTCGTGCCGCCCTCGATGCCGGAGACGACGCCCTGGGCCCAGACCTTGCCGGAGCTGGTACCGCCACCGACCCGCCAGAACACCGGGCCACCGCTGTCGCCCTCGCCGGCGAGCGGGCCGAGCTTCGCGTCCTGCCGCAGCCGGTACAGGCCGCAGACCTCCTGCCAGCCGCTGTAGTTGATGCAGACGTCGACACTGTTGATCGTGCCGTAGCCCTGTTCACCGCTCAGCGCGCCGGACACCCAGCCGAGGGTGTTGGGGATGACCGTGTCCGCGCCCTTGATTCCCGGTCCCGTCGCCACATCGTCGGTGTATAGGGTTTGGCCGTTGGTGTTGTTGTAAGCCCCACCGGTGGCGACCACACCCTGGAACGCGTTGGTGGTGGCGCTGTTGTCGTACATGGCCACGTCTGTACCGGAGTTCGACGTCTCGACCTGGCCGAACCGGGATCCGCCGGAGTACGAGACCTGCTGGCCCTTCCGGGCGCAGTGGGCAGCGGTCATCATTCGCCGCGCGCCGGCCGAGTTGATGACGACGAATCCGGCGGTGCAGGTCGCCGCGTTGGTCGTCGATGTCGTTCCCGGGACCCGGATGAAGGCCCCGCCGCGTCGCGGGGTGTCACCGCGCAGGTCCGCCGTGACGGGCACCGGCCCGGCGGTGATGGTCGCCGGAATCTCGGTGGCGCCCAGCCGTACGGTGCCGTCGACCGAGGCCGCCGTGATCCGCCGTTCGGTCTCCGGCAGGGCCGCCTCGTCCACGGTGACGGAGATGCCGGCTCCGTCGTTGTCCGGATTGGCCGCGACGACCCGGCTGGTCTCCGCGATCCGGCGTCCGCCGACGAACAGGGTGGCCTCGCCCGGGCGGATCGCCTGCTTCACGGCGGCCAGGAGTTCGGTCCGGTTGAAGGGAGCCTGCTTGATCAACACGCGGTTGCCGAGCCCTCGCCGCTGCAGGTCCCGGGCCAGCCGGTCCGGCCGCTGGCCCTTCCAATAGATCTTCACATCCCGGGCCTCGGGGTCGACCATGAGTGACGAGTAGCCGGTCCGCTCGGCGGCGGACAGTGCTTCGATGGCCTGGTAGGCGGCCACGGCGTCCGCGCGGAGCGCGAGGGTGATCGGGCTGTCCGGCACGTCGACCGAACCTCCGGGCCGGTCGGCCGCCTGTGACTCGGTGGCCCCGGCCAGAACGACCAGGGAGGTAGCCACGCAGGCATTGATCATCATCCTGAGTGCACGACGCATGAATACTCCATTCGGAGCTCGACGACTGTTCGCCGTGGACCCTGCCGGACGGCCGTTGATTAAAAGTGAATAATCGATGGATCATCGCCGCGTCGGCCCGGCGTTCTCTCGCCCCGCGTGGCGGCGGTGCCGATGTGCCGATCGTGCTCCCGGCAGGTGGCGGGCCGTGCGTACCGTGTCGGCATGGCTGGTCCTGAGAGCGATGGTCAGGGGCCGACGGTCTCGCGCATCGACCCCCAGACCCGCCCGTGACGCCGCCCCCGTCGACGCGACTGACGCTGATACTCGATCCCGACGACGACCACGTCCATATGACGGCCGCGTTCTCCTCCCACGCACCCGCCCTCGGCACGGTCACCGTCCATCCGACTCCGACCACACCGGCACCGGCCGCGCTCGCCCACGACCTGCTTCGGGCCCTGGGCAAACCCCTTTTCCCCACGGCGGACGAAGCCCGCGTCTGGGCCGACCACACCAAACGCGCCTGGAACGCCGCCGGCGCCTGGATCACCGCAATGGCCATCGATCACGTCATCGTCACCCGCGCCCACCACGTCACCGTCCGAAACTGGCGAAACCTGCTCGCTCTGCAACGGGACACCGGCACCCGCCCGACCCTGCTCCTGCACGGACCCTCGCCTGGGCATGTCCCCACGACGCTGCGGGACATCACCCACCGCGTCGTTCACGACGTCGGCTCCGCGCAGGCCCATCTGCGCGCGACCCGTTCCCCCGCAACACGCGGAGCCCGGCCGGGACCCTCGTGCGTGCTCGTCCCACGAGAGACCGAGCCGTGGCTCGCCCTACCCCCACCGTCCAAGGGCACCCCGGCGCCGGTGCCGCGCGGGCCCCGCCGTCCCTGTCCGGCCGACCCTCAAGCCCACGTGCCGCCAAGGCCCGGCCGGCGACCCACCAGCGACGAGTACGTCGCCATCCACCGCGTACAAGGCCGCGTGGCCCACCCCCATCACGCGGCCGCCATAGCCCTCATGGCGACGATGGGCAACGACCTGGACGAACTGAGGAGGGTCTCCGGCAACGACGTTTCCCGGTGCGCGAGCACCGTCGTCGTGCACGAACGCGCCCATCGCCGCTGCCGCGCCTACCCCGTATCGGAGTGGGCCCGACCCTTGCTGTCCGCGGCACGCGTCTACAACCGCCTCGAAGGGCACTCCGACGACGCATCCCTCTTCCACCTCCTCCCCTCGGAGCGGGCCGCGATCGCCGAGTCCATCGCACTGTGCCGCCTTCGCCTTCGGACCGGGCGAGACCGAGCCGCCACTCCCGTCGACGACACCCGTAGTCGGCGGTGATCGACGACCGCGCCCCGTCGATCACGCGCCGGTGCGACGCCGACGCACATGAACCGTTACCGAAGGTGCCCACCATGGCTGTTCCCGACACCGACCTCTTCGACGCCCTCCGCCGCGACCACCGGGCAGGCGACCGAGACCCCTACGTCCTCGCCGACCGATACGACGTTTCCCCCGAGACGGTCAAGGACGCCCTGTCCTGGATCCCCCACCACTCCCCGGCCGCCGGATCCCGACGACCTGCGCCGCTACCGCGACACCCTGGACACGTTGCTCGCCGAGGACGCCGAACTCCCGGACCGCGGAAGCCGTTCGGTCCTCGACCTCTACGACGACTTCAACCACCACCACAACCTGCCCCCGGTCTCCTACCGATGGGTGTGGGAGTACGTCACCCATCACCCCTCACGTTCGCGAGTCCATCCGCGACCGACGTCCGGAACGCCCTTGCCCAACCCACAGGACCCATCGGAAGACCCCACGCAGCCGACCTGGGCACAAAGCGTCGCCGTCGACACCCCCGCGTTCGTCAGCGACCTGATCATCGGCGCGGCCCGTCAGCTCACGGGATTGAAGATCGAGGCCGACCGACCCGCCGAGGTCGCCGCCGAGCTCGGTCTCGTCTCCACCGCCACCGCCATCGCGCTGATCACCCAGGCCATGAACGAACTCGCGCTCGCCGCCCGCAGAGGCGGCGTGCCCTACAGCCGGATCAGCGAATGGACCGGCATCCCCCAAGACACCCTCACCAAGCAAGTCGAGGACTACCACCGCCACATGACCCTCTGAAACCACCCGACAATCATCGAACACATGTCCTGCCGAGTCGTCGTCACTTGCCGGCGCACCGTCCTCCCACCAGCGAGAAGACAGCCGCGCTGATTCGGGGACGATCCCGTGCGCACTCGGCCAGGATGGTTCCGTGCTGGATGTGAGCGTGTACGAACTCGTGTGGCCCACCCCTTTGTTCACGGCCGAGGCCGAGCGCGTCTCGCGTTCCGACCACCGCCAATGGGTCGAACGCGCACGACTGCTGCTGGGCGAGGCGTTCGCCGGCACCACGGCGGTGGGCGACTTCGACGAGATCGGCGAATCCTCCACCATCTGGGCCGACGACGACCCCTGGTCCCCGAAACCGCCCGCGGGACAGGCCCCTCCCGCGTACACCCAACGCACCTGGCTGCGCGAACTCATCGATCGCGCAGCCGAACTGCGCCACGCCCACCGACCGCGCCCGTACTGGCCCCAACGCCACAGCG
Organism: Embleya sp. NPDC005575; assembly: GCF_040605455.1. Lineage (NCBI taxonomy): Bacteria > Bacillati > Actinomycetota > Actinomycetes > Kitasatosporales > Streptomycetaceae > Embleya > Embleya sp. NPDC005575. The sequence goes on from NZ_JBEXCV010000215.1 coordinate 7,832, forward strand.
CCCCGTCCGACCACACACGCCACAAGGGCGGCGAACGCCGCGACTTCGCCCGCCTCGTCGAAGAACTCGACACCAACGGTTACCTGGCCGAGGTCTTCGACCGGGACTGCGTCGACGACCCCGATCCGCTCCCGGACCGCTCCCGGATCCCGGCCGCCGCCTCGGATACGCGAACCTGTGGCCCCTGGACCCCGACGCGTGGGACGACGACGTCCTCTTCGGCCTGATCGAGGTCTTCCACGACCTGCTCTCGCGCCCCCGCAACCGCGACATGCACTCCTACTCCGGCTGCGGCTGGCACTACAAAGAGTTCGACGCCGCCCCCGGCCGCGCCCTGTACCGATGGAGGATCAACAACCTCCTCCACGACGCCGGCATCGACTACCGACTCGCCGACGAGGGCGAGGACCTCGGCCGACTGGTCGCACTCACCGACAACGCCCGCGGCGACCTCGTCCACCGGGTCCTGAACACACCCGACCCTCGAACACCTACGAGCACCGAGCACGCCATCGCCCTGTTCCGCGCACGCGGAGCCACCCGCGACCACAAACGCTCGGCCATCGTCGCCCTCGCCCGCATCCTCGAACAACGCCGCGACCTCATCAAGACCGAAGCCGGGAAACCCGACGACGGATCCCTCTTCGAAATCGCCAACCGATACGACCTGCGCCACGGCCGCGCCGACCAACGCGCCGACTACGACGACGCCTTCCTCGACTGGATCTTCCGGTGGTACCTCGCCACCGTCGAACTCACCAACCGCATCCTGAAAAAACGACGCACCCCGCACGACGTACCCGAGTTCCCCGACCACCTCGACCGGCGGCACGGCGATGCCCGCGCCCCGTAGCGCCCCGCTGCGCCGTCCCTTCACTTGTGACGCGAGCCGGCCTGTGGCCGGCGACGCGGTCGCCACGAATCGTTCCCGGTCGCCTATGGAGTCGCGCATCCGTTCGGTTGGTGTCTACGTTGCGAATCGCATGTGTTGCTCGCCTTTCCTGGGCTTGGTCGGGGCAGGCGGTGGGGTATGACGTGCGAGGGGGTGGGTGGTGAACGAGTTCGTGATGGGGGTGTTGTCCTCACTCGCGGCCACGGGGCTGACCGTCACACTCGCGGTGTTGTGGTCGGGACGTTTTCGTTGGTTGTCGATCCGGGCGGTATCGCGATTGACGCGTGGTGATTTCGGTCAGACGTGGCCGACGAAAGTCGAGGCGGACGAGGATTTCCGCAGGGAGTTGGCGCGCGCTCGTCGCGTGGGCCTGTTGACCGGTCGGGGAAACGAGCTGCAGCGGGATACTTTCGCTCCTCTCCTGGCGGCCGCGGGTACGACGGGGCGTCGGGTTCGGCTCCTGCTGCCGTGCACCGGAACCGGCCGGGACGCCCGTTGGACGACCGACCGCGAGGCGGAACTTGCGGCGTTCGATCGCAGTCACGGCTCGGGCTTGTTGCACACCCGGATCGAGACCAACGTCGCGTTCGTGGCCCCGTACACGAGTGCGGGCACGATCGAACTCAGAAGGTTCGACGCCCCGCATATCGGACGGGTGTGTCTGACCGAACGGGCGGCCTACTTCACGCCCTACTCGGCGTATGAGCACGGCCGACACTGCGCGGTCGTGAAGTACCCCGTGTCCTCGCCCATGTATCGGACCCTGGAACGGATCTTCACGAAGACGTGGGAGTCGTCCACGTAACCGAATCCACGGCCGACCTTGCGCGTGGGTGCGCCTTGCGCTGCGCCTGGGCCGGACCGTCGGTTTCCGCGACGTGCGGTGGTTCCACCCGGTTCGGCAGCCGCGAGTAGGGCCGGCCCGGCGGTGCGGTGTACGGGCGGCGAGCGGTAGAGAACGCGATGTCGTGCCCGTTCCGCGGAGGTGAACCGTCTTCGACTCCTGCGGGTTCTCTGCTGTGCCAGGCTGTCGCGCGGTCGTGGGGGTCGGGCCGTATCCCCGACCGCGTGTGGCGAGTTGAACCGGCGTGCTGTCGTGTGGCGGAGCATTGCAGTGGTGGGGTGGGTTGATGGCGGGTCTGGGGTTTCGTGTGTTGGTTGAGAATCCAGCGGGTGGGTTGGTGGTTTCGGGTTGTGGTGGCGGGGGTTTCGCGGGGCGGGTCCGGTGGTGGTGGCCTGGGGTTTCGTAGTTTCGTGGGAACGATCCGGGTTTTCTCGGTGATGTATTGATGCGTCGTAAGGTAGCCGCGGGTTTTTGCGGGGGTTTCGGGGTGTCGGTGTGGGTGGCCCGAGGCGGGTGTCGGCTCTCTCCGGGGGCGGGTCGTTACCGGTCAGGCCGAGCCGTGGTGGTGGAGCCGCGCCCACAGGAGATCGTCGGGCGGGACCACCAGACGGGGGAGTTCGAGGTGGCCGGCGATGTGTTCCAGGGCCCGTGTGTGCCGCCGTGCGTAACGCGCCTCGTGGGGTGTGTCCCGCGGAACACGGTGGGGGAGTGTGGTCAACGCGCGGGCGAGGGCGACGGTTTCGGGATAGGTCACGACGGTGCGGGCCAGGAGAACGGCCGAGACGCCGCCGTCGGACGCGGTCAGGGCGGGGTTTCCCGCGGTGAGCCAGCCCAGCCGCTGCTGCCAGCGCCGTGCCAGGTGGTGCCCGCGGTCGTACCAGCGGGTGGTGATCGCTGCGGCCCAGGTATGCGCGGCCGTGCCCTCGCAGTGTCGTGCCAGGCGCCGGTGGGACCGATACGCGAGGCCGATCTCGGGTAGCGCACCCGTGTCGAGGGGACCCGGCAACCGGGGCTCGCTCGCCCAATACCGGTGGCGGGGGCACCACATGCGGTCCGCGGGCGGATACGTCCACGCCACGTCGTCCGCTCCGCGGGTTCGGCATCGTACACACACCGGGCAGGCCCGGACGGGTCGCTCGTCGGTGTCCAGGACGCGTACCCGCGCGCCGGCCGTCTGCCTCCGTGCCGTGTCCTTGTCGTCGGTGCCGGTGGCCTCCGTCCTGCGGGGCGGCCGGGACGGGCCGGGAGATGCGGTGATCAGACGCGGCAGAGCATGTGCCAGGTGGTCGTGGGGGATCCGGGTGAACACCACCAGGCGCCCTCGCGCCTCGGTGTCGAGGTGGATCTCCGTACGGGGCGCCGTCGGTCCCGTTCCCGTTCGCCCTCCCGGGCCGTGGAGTTCGATGCCGATGCCGTCCAGCAACCGGGGCACCTCCACGCGATAGGCGTCCGCGAGGCGGTTCAGGTACGAGGCCGTCGACTCGAACGCCACGGGCGCGATCCGCAGGGCGCCCGAGGGCGGGAGCTGCGGGTATCGCCACGTCGGGCCCGGGCCGAGGTGCTCCCCGCCGCTCCCGTCGCCTTCGTGTCTCCTCCCGCCGCGCGCCTTCCCGCTCCCGCGTGCTTTCCCGTTCGCGTTCACGGGACGCTTCGCGCCGTCGCGCGGGCGGGCGTTGTGCGCGCCCGGGCGGGGTTGCGGGGCCGGTGGTGCTCCTCGGCGAGATGGTCGAGCCGCACGGTGTCCAAAGAGGCCTTGGTGATGCGTTCGGTGCCGTCGAGGATCGCGCCGATCGCGGCCTGGCGGATCAGCCGGGCCAGGCTGCCGATGCGTCCGGCGGTGCGGGCGTGGAGATACGACGCCAGCCGGGGCAGCGTCCCCGCCCGATGGGCGCGCAGGTCCAAAGCGTTCTCCATCGCGGTGACCAGGTCCAGGAACGGCTCCGCCCCACCCACACGCGCGGGGAACGCGCCGCACTCGACGAGTGAGGCCCGTCCGGCGAGTTGCGCTCCGCGTACCCCACCGAACAACGGTGTGGCGGTCACGTCGATGCCCGTGTACACGAACGTCGCGCCGATGCGCTCGGTCAGGTCCTTCAACAGGTCGGCGGTCTCCGCGCCGGCGGTGGTGCGTGGGCCCCGCCGGTGGATCTCGTCGATCATCACCGGTCGCACCCCCGCCTCGCCATACACGTGGCAGACGGCGTTGGTGATCTGCGCCTGGGTCATCCGGTCGGTG
>NZ_JBEXCV010000216.1:0-11622 GCF_040605455.1 Embleya sp. NPDC005575
TTCAACGTTGAGGAGTGGCGTGCGAGACAACGTCGACTGGCGGCTGGACCAGTGGAGAGTCGAGCGACCCGACATCGACCCCTCACCGATGGGTGCTCAGGTCGGCCGAGGTCGGCCCGGGCCCGCTGCCGGCGTGCGGCGTGGGCGAGTTCGCCGCGCTGGGCGAGTTGTCCGCGCTGTTGGCGTGGGGGGCCGCGGATCCGGCCGACCCGTACTGTGCGGGGCATTTGCACTGTCCGCCGCTGGCGGTGGCAGTGGCCGCGGACCTGGTCGCCGGTGCGCTCAACCCCTCGCTCGACTCGTGGGACCAGGCCCCGGCGGCCACCGCGCTGGAGGTCGAGGTGGTCGCCGCGCTCGCGGGTCTGGTCGGCTTCGCGCCGAAGGCGGCGGGCGGCACGATCACCAGCGGCGGCACCGAGTCCAACCTGATGGGCCTGCTGTTGGCGCGGGACGCGGCGGGCCTGGGGGTGGGTCGACGGCGGATCCTGTGTTCGCAGGCCGCGCACTTCTCCATCCGGCGCTGCGCCGGCCTGCTGGGCCTGGGCGAGGACGCCGTGGTCACCGTGCCGGCGGGCGCCGATCATCGGATGGACCCGGTCGCGCTGGCCGCGGCCGGCCGCCGGGTGCTGGCCGGCAACGACCGGATCGCGGCGATCGTGGCCACCGCGGGCACCACCGACCTGGGTGCGATCGATCCACTGCCGGCGATCGCCTCGGTGGCCCGGGAGTTGGGCACGTGGCTGCACGTGGACGCGGCCTACGGCGGCGGCGCGCTGTTCTCGGACCGGCTCGCACCGCTGCTGGCCGGCTCGCACCGGGCCCACTCGGTGGGCCTGGATCTGCACAAGCTGGGCTGGCAGCCGATCGCCGCCGGAGTCTTCCTGGTGCGCGACGCGGCACTGCTGACCCCGCTCGCGCAGCGCGCCGCCTACCTGAACCCGGACGACGACGAACAGGCCGGCTACGTCAGCCTGTTGGGCAACTCGCCGCGTACCACCCGGCGGGCGGACGTGTTCAAGATCGCGGTCACCCTGCGTGCCCTCGGCCGGGCCGGACTGGGCGAGTTGGTGGAGCGCTGCCACGACCTGGCCCGGCACGCTGCGCAGTTGATCCGCGCCGATCCGCGCCTGGAGTTGGCCGCGGAGCCGGTACTCACCTCGGTGGTGTTCCGCTATCTCCCGGACCGCCACGACGGGCCGGGCCCGGCGGGTGGGGCCGAGACGGACCGGGTCAACGCCGCGTTGCGCCGCCGCCTGCTGCACGAGGGGCGCGCGGTGGTCGGCCGGACCGAACTGGGCGAGGGCCCGGGCGCGGTTCGGCTCAAACTCACCCTGCTCAACCCGAATACCACCGCAGCGGACCTGGCGGCCCTGTTGGAGGACGTGGTCGAGGCGGGGCGCGCGGAGAGCGCCCCGCCCTGCTGACGCTCCGTCAACAAACGATCGGTTCCGCGCGCCTCACATGTTTGTGACCAACCTCGCCAAACAATCGACACAGGTCGAAATCTCCATATCCCGGAGCAACCTCATCCACGGGCATCGACCACCGCGTCGATCGACATCACACGGAGCAGCGATGACCATCGCGGGTCCCGACTCGTCCGCCGTGCGGACGGATCCCGAAACGGACCACCTCGACGCGCCGGAGGCCCGGCGCGCCGCCGACGGGGCGACGGTCGAGTGCCTGCTCCGTTGCTGGGTGCGCGAACGCGCGCTGGCCAGGCCGCAGTCGAGCCTGCTGAGCATCGACCTGCCCGCCATCGGGCGGACCGTCACCGTGCCGGTGCGCTATTGGTCGCCGTCGGGGTGGCACCGCTTCGGCGCCCCGCACCTGGTGGGCGAGGGGCCGTTGAACGCGGTCACGCTGGCGCTGGTGCTGGGCGACGAGGCGAGCGCGAGCGGGACCTCGGCGGCCGGCGGGGCGTGTGGGGACACCGCGATCCGGGTCGCCGACTCGGTCACCCACACCGAGCGCTACATCGCCCATCGCCGGGCGCATCCCGAGGACCCGCCCGGGGTGGCGCCGTTCCTGGCCGCCGAGCAGTCGCTGGTGCTGGGCCACCCGATGCACCCCACGCCCAAGAGCCGCGACCGGCTCGACCCGGTCGAGGACGCCGCGTGGTCGCCCGAGTTGCGCGGGTCCTTCGCGCTGCACTGGTTCGCCGCGGACGCCGACCTGGTCACGCAGGACAGTGCGCTGGGGCGCGAGGCCGCCGACGTGCTGGCCGATCTCGCGGGCGAGTTGCGCGCGCCCGAGGGCACCGTGCTGGTGCCCGCCCATCCGTGGCAGGCCCGGGACCTGCCCGGGCGTCCGCACCTGCGGGCGCTCTTGGACGCGGGCCGGCTGCGCGCGCTCGGCCCGGCCGGCGCCCCGTGGCATCCCACCTCCTCGGTGCGCACCGTCTATCGACCCGACGCCGAAGTGATGCTCAAGCTCTCGTTGGGCCTGCGGATCACCAACTCGCGCCGGGAGAACCTGCCCAAGGAACTGCTGCGCGGGATCGAGGTACACCGCCTGCTGCGCTCCGGCCTCGAGCACGAACTGCGCTCCGCGCACCCCACCTTCGACATCGTCCGCGACCCGGCCTGGCTCTCGGTCGCCGCACCGGAGCCGTTCCCGCGCCAGGACCGGCCCGCAGCCGGCCTGGAACTGGTGCTGCGGGCCAATCCGTTCGGGCCCGATCAGCGGGTGTCGTGCGTGGCCGCGCTGGTGGCCGAGCGGCCCGGGATCGGCCCCTCCCGGCTGGCCTGCCACGTGCGCGCGCTGGCCGAGCGCGACGATCGCACCCTGGCGTCGGTCGCCGAGGAGTGGTTCGAGCGCTACCTGGCGGTGGTGGCCGAGCCGGTGTTGTGGCTGGACCGGCACGCGGGCATCGCGCTGGAGGCACACCAGCAGAACACCCTGGTCCTACTGGACGCGGACGGCCGGCCCACGGGCGGACGCTACCGGGACAACCAGGGCTACTACTTCCGCGCCTCGCGCGCCGCCGACCTGGCCCGGCGACTGCCCGCCGCAGGCGTGGCCAGCGACACCATCGTCGCGGACGAGATCGCCGACGAGCGGCTGGCCTACTACCTGGGCGTGAACAACCTGCTCGGGTTGATCGGCGCGTTCGGCGCGCAGGGCCTGATCGAGGAGTCGGTGCTGCTGGCGCGGCTGCGCACGCTGCTCGCCGCCCACGCGCCCACCTCCGGCGCGGCGCGCTCGCTGCTCACCGACCCCAGGCCGCGCTGCAAGGCCAATTTGATGACCCGACTGCACGGCCTCGACGAACTCGTCGGTCCCGTGGCGACCCAGTCGATCTACGTGCACATCCGCAACCCGCTCGCCGACGCCCCCGCGTGAGCCCGGTCCCAGGAGGTTCCGTCCCCGTATGAGCCCGTCATTCCTGTCGTCGCCCGCCGATACCCGCCGGCACGACCTCGCCGAGGCCCAGACCGTGCGCCTGAACACCGGGAACCTGCGCGCGGGGCCGGCCGGCCCGCTCGCCGAGGCGGCGCGCTGGGGAGCGGTCCCGCTCCCGGCGGGTCGGTTCTCGCTGCACGAGATCCACACCAAGCGCGACCTGCCGCTGCTGCACGCGTGGATGAACGACCCGGACATCGACCGCTGGTGGGGGTTGGCGGGTGACGAGGAGGTGGTGCGCCGACACCTGGCGACCCGGGCCGTGCGCACGCACGACAACGCCTACCTGGGCTGCCTGGACGACGAACCGGTCAGCTACTGGGAGCTGTACCGCGCCGACCTGGACGACCTGGCCCGGCACTACCCGGCGCGCCCGCACGACGTGGGGATCCACCTGCTGGTCGGTCCGGCGGCGTGGCGCGGGCGCGGGATCGGCTCGCTGCTGCTGCGTGCGGTCACCGAACAGGTGCTGCGCGCGGCCCCCGACACGATGCGGGTGGTGGCCGAGCCCGACGTGCGCAACGAGGCGTCGCTGGCGGCCTTCGCCCGGGCCGGGTTCCACCGCTGCGGCGACGTCCAACTCCCGGACAAGACGGCTGCGTTGATGATGCGCGGGCGCACCGTGCGGGAAGCGGGTGCGCGGCGGTGACCGAGCGCCTGCCCGCGCCGCGCCGGGCGCCCGACCCCGGCACGGTGGTGTACGACCTGGTGGGGGTGGGCATCGGGCCGTTCAACCTCGCGCTCGCCGCGCTGGCCGACCGGGTCGAACCGCTGCGTACGCTGTTCCTGGACCGGGCCCCCGGGTTCAGCTGGCATCCGGGGCTGCTCCTGGACGGCACCACCCTGCAGGTGCCGTTCCTGGCCGACCTGGTCACCCTGGTCGACCCGACCAGTCCGTGGTCGTTCCTGGCCTATCTGCGAGCGCACGACCGGTTGTTCCCGTTCTACTTCGCCGAGCGGCTGCACGTACCGCGGCGCGAGTACGACCACTACTGCCGGTGGGTCGCCCAGGCGCTGCCGGCCTGCCGGTTCGGCAGCGACGTCGGGTCGGTGTCCTGGGAGGGCGACCTGTACCGGGTCGAATTCCGCGACACCGCGACCGGCGAGCTGCACCACGTGCACGCCCGGCACGTGGTGCTCGGCATCGGCACCGAGCCGGTGGTGCCGGAGCCGTTCGCGGGCCTGCTCGGCGACACCGTGCTGCACGCGGCCCGATACCTGGACCATCGCGCGGATCTGACCGACGCCGAGGACGTCACGGTGCTGGGCTCCGGGCAGTCCGGCGCGGAGGTCTTCCTGGATCTGCTGCGCCGGCGTAGTGGCCCGAGCCGGCGGCTGACCTGGTTGACCCGCTCGCCCGCGTTCGCCCCGATGGAATACTCCAAGCTCGGCCTGGAGCACTTCACCCCCGACTACACCCGCTACTTCCACGCGCTGCCCGAGCCGGTCCGCGACCGTCTGGTGCCCGAGCAGTGGCAGCTGTACAAGGCGATCAGCGCGGACACCATCGCCGCCATCCACGACGAGCTCTACGAGCGCGGCATCGCGGGCGGCCGGGTGCGCGCGACCTTGATGCCCGATGTCACGGTGGTCTCCGCGCGTACCACCCGCGAAGGCGTGGAACTGGGGTGCCGGCACGGCGAACAGGACCGTGCCTTCACCGTGCGCACCGACCGGGTGGTGCTGGCGACCGGGTACGCGCAGCGGCATCCCGCGCTCCTGGACGCGGTGAAGGACCTGATCGTGCGCGACGACGCAGGCCGTCCGCTGATCGATCTGGACCACCGGGTCGTGCTCGCCGAACACGTCACCGGCGGGCTGTACACGCAAAACGCCGAGGTGCACACACACGGCGTGGGCACCCCCGATCTGGGCCTGGGCGCGCACCGGGCCGCGACCATTCTCAACTCCGTGTGCGGCGACGCGGTCTACCGACTGCCGATCCGTACCGCGTTCACCACGTTCGGCCTGGCCGCGGGCGACACCGAGCCCGCGCGCCGACCGCAGCGAGGGGACGCGACCGACCCCGCAGAGGTACGCAATGTCGCAGTCGAACCCGGCAGCGGAGCCCATCGAGGCCGAACTGCCGCACCAGGGCGCCCGACCCGCCGCGCCTGAGCCCGCCTCCCGGGTTTCCGGCGCGCGGCACGACGTCCCCTCCACCGACCCGGAGATCTGGCGACGGGTCAACCGGGACATGATCGCCAAGTCGCTCGCCGAGTTCGCCTACGAGGATTTGCTGGCCCCGCTCGCGGACGGCGACACGTACACCGTGGACGTCTCGGGCGACGTGCACTACCGCTTCCGGGCCCGGCGCGGTGCCTACGACGCGTGGCATGTGGATCCCGCGTCGGTGGTGCGCGAGTGGGAGGGCGGCGCCGACTCGGCCGAGGACATGCTCCAGTTCCTGCTGGACGCGCACACCGTGATCGGGCTGAGCGGCGACACCGCCGGCCACCTGGTGCGCGAGTTGACCGCGACGCTGGCCGCCGACGCGGCCGGTGCGGTGGACGCGGCGAGTGCGGCGACGCTGGCCGACCTGGGCTACGCCGAGTTGGAGGGGCACCAGACCGGCCATCCGTGGATCGTGCCGAACAAGGGCCGGATCGGCTTCTCGGCGAGCGACGCGCGCCGCTACGCGCCGGAGGCGCGGCAGGCGCTGCGGCTGCCGTGGATCGCGGTGCATCGAGACCTGGCGGCCTACCGGGCGGTGCCGGGGCTGAGCGAACAGCGGTTGTACGACGAGGAACTGGACCCGGCGACGCTGGAGGGCTTTCGTCGGGTGCCGGCCGCGCGCGGGCTGGAGCCGGACGACTTCCTGTGGTTGCCGGTGCACCCGTGGCAGTGGGACGAGACGATCGCGACACTGTTCGCGCCGGAGGTCGCCGCCGGTCGCATTCTCGCGCTGGGCGAGGCCGAGGATCGGCACCTCGCGCAGCAGTCGGTGCGTACATTCTTGAACCTGGACCGGCCCGCGCGGCGCACCGTCAAGCTCCCGTTGTCGGTGCTGAACACGCTGGTGTGGCGCGGCCTGCCCAGCGAGCGCACGCTGGCCGCGCCCGCGGTCACCGACTGGGTGCTCGGCCTGTGTGACGCGGACCCGTTCCTGCGCGACGAGTGCAGGGTGATCATGCTGGGCGAGACCGCGTCGGTGACGGTGCGCCATCCGGTCCTGGAGGAACTGCCGGGCGTGCCCTACCAGTACCGCGAACTGCTCGGCGCGATCTGGCGCGAACCGCTGGCACCGCGTCTGGATCCCGGCGAGCGCGCCCGTACGCTCGCCTCGCTGCTGCACGTGGATCCGACCGGCCGGCCGTTCGTCGTCGAACTGGTCGAACGCTCGGGACTGGCCCCCCGGGTGTGGCTGCGCCGGCTCTTCCACGCGCTGCTCCCGCCGCTGCTGCACTGCCTGTACCGGTACGGCCTGGTGTTCTCCCCGCACGGCGAGAACGCGATCGTGATCTTCGACGAGCACGACGTCCCGGTCCGGCTGGCGATCAAGGACTTCGTCGACGACGTCAACATCAGCGACCAGCCGCTGCCGGAGCTCGCCGACCTGCCGGCCGAGGTCGCGGCGGTCCTGCTGCGGGAGCGGCCCGACTACCTGTGCCAGTTCATCCACGCCGCGCTGTTGGTGGGACACCACCGCTACCTGGCCGATCTCGCGGTCGTGCACCTGGGTATTCCGCAGGAGGGCTTCTGGGCGCTGGTGCGCGAGGAAATCCTGGACCACCAGGGGGCGTTCCCCGAACTCAATGGCCGGCACGAGCTGTTCGACCTGCTCACGCCGCGGATCGACCGGCTGTGCCTGAACCGCAATCGGCTGCTCCTGGACGGCTATCGGGACCGGCCCACGCGCCCGCACGTGAGTGCGCACGGGAGCGTGCCCAACGCGCTGTGCATGTGAGCTCGTCGGTGGGCGGCGGCAGGGTCGCCGACAACCTGTCCGGTTTGCCGATGGTGTGATCCCCATCACGATGCCAGAATGCGGCGGGTGACCGACGTCGCCGAAAACGCGAGGCAACCGCTGAGGGTCGCCGCCGCACAGGCCCAGGCGCGACCGGGCGACATCCCCGCGAATGTCGCCACGGCCGCGCAACTCGTGCGCTTCGCGTCCTCGGCCGGTGCCGACGTGGTGGTGTTGCCGGAACTGTTCCTGTCGGGGTATGACCTCGACCTGTTCCGGCCGGACGTGAAACCGTGCGACATCGTGCCCGGCGACACCAGACTCGGTGAGCTCCAGGCCGCCTGCTACGCGACGCGCACGGTCGCGGTGGTCGGCGCCGCGGTGCGCCGCGCCGGCGCGCGGACCATCTCGCTCGTGGTGGTCGGCCGGGACGGCGACGCGCACGTGGCCTACGACCGCCAACACCTGTGGCACGCGGAACGCGAGCTGTTCCGCCCGGGCGACCACGGCTGCACCATCGAGATCGCCGGGTGGCGACTGGGCCTGGGCAGTGCGTACGACGTCAGCTTTCCCGAACACGTACGCGCGGCCGTGCACGACGGCTGCGACGCCTACCTGTGTGCGGGCGTGTACACCCGCGGCGACGGCGAGCACCGCCGCGACCTGTACTTCGCCGCGCGCGCCCTGGAGAACACCTGCTACACGGTAGTCGCCAACCACATCGGCGACACCGGATCGGGTCCGGCGTGCGGACGCAGCGGGGTGTACGGCCCGGACGGGCGGGTGGTGATCGAGGCCGACGGGGAGCGGGTGGACGTGGTCGCCGCGACCCTTCAGGACATCGAGATCGACGCGGCGCGCGAGTGCCTGACCATGCTGGCGGACCTGCCGGGATCGCGGCGCGCGGGCCCGGGCGAGCGCCGCGAGACGATCAAGCTGGACTGAGAGCCGATGCGACGCTGCCGGTCGACTCGAGCTGCTTGACCCGGCCCGGACCCGGCCGACCCGACTCGTTCCGGGCCCGGCGATGCTGGAATCCGCGGGCGGGAGCGCCTAGTGTCGCCGGACGACCACGACCTACCGACGAGTAACGGTGGAAGGCAACGACGAGAGGGGAGCGCACGTGCGCACAACTCGCAGGGCGATCGCGGGTCTGGCCGCGCTGACGGCGCTCGTCGCGCTGTCCGCGTGCTCGGACGACTCCGACGACTCGGACATCTCCGCCGACCGCAAGGGCGCCGCGAACGCCCCCGGCGTGCCCGGCGGTGACAAGGGTCCCTCGGCGAGCCCCAAGGCGATCGCGGCCGCGGCGAGCGGGGCCACCTTCGTCGCACTCGGCGACTCGTACGCGGCGGGCGTGAAGATACCCGTGATCGTTCCCGCCGCGCCGCCCGGTTGCAGCCGCTCGGAGAGCAACTACGCGCACCTGGTGGCCAAACAGCAGAACATCACCGGATTCGTCGACGCCACCTGCGGCGGTGCCCGCACGCCGGACATGACGGCGGGTCAGCAGACCCAGGGCTCGCCGCCGCCGCAGTTCGACGCGCTGCGCCCGGACACCGCGCTGGTCACCCTGGGCATCGGCGGCAACGACATCGGCTTCTCCGAGATCGTCACGACGTGCGTGATCCAGAGCCGCAGCACCACCTCCACCCAGCCGTGCACCGACAAGTACACCGCGGGCGGCAACGACGAGTTGGCCAAGCGGATCGCGGAGACCGGGCCGAAGATCGCCGCCACCATCGCCGGCATCAAGGAGCGCTCGCCCAAGGCCCGGATCCTGGTCGTCGGCTATCCCACGATCCTGCCGGAGAGCGGCCTCGCCTGCCCCGCCCAGGTGCCGGTCGCCGAGGGCGACCTGCCCTACCTGCGCAAGGTGGTGCCCGCGCTGAACGACATGCTCGCCAAGGAGGCGGCCAAGCAGGGCGCGGAGTACGTGGACACCTACGCCGGCTCGGCCGGCCACGACGTGTGCCGGGCCGCGGGCACCAAGTGGGTCGAGGGGATCAAGCCCGAGGCGCCCGCCGCCCCGGTGCACCCCAACGCGCTCGGCCAGGAGGGCATGGCCCAGGCGGTGCTCGCCAAGCTCGGCTGATCGGGCCGGGCGCGGCACGAGGCGGCGCGGGAGAAGCCGGGTGAAGCGGGCCGTGCGGTAAAGGATGTCGCACGGAGCATCTAGGCTTGTCGCCCGATGAGCGACTCCGACCGTCCCGCGCTGACCGAAATCCTGCACGCCGCCGTTGCCGCCGTCGGCGGAGCGGAGCGGCCCGGACAAGTGTCCATGGCCGAGGCCGTCTCCGGCGCGGTCGCCCGCGCCGAACACCTCCTGGTCCAGGCGGGCACCGGCACCGGCAAGTCCCTGGCCTACCTGGTGCCCGCGCTGGCCGCGCGCCGCAATGTGGTGGTGGCCACCGCGACCCTGGCGCTACAGCGGCAACTGGTCGAGCGCGACCTGCCGCGCACGGTCGAGGCGCTGCGCCCGCTGCTGCGCCGCTCGCCGACGTTCGCCACGCTCAAGGGCCGCGGCAACTACCTGTGCCTGCACCGGCTGCACGACGGGCCGCCGGACGAGGGCGAGGTGCTTTTCGACCCGGCGCCCACGAGCAGGCTCGGACAGGACGTGGTCCGGCTGCGGGACTGGGCCGACGACACCGAGACCGGTGACCGCGACGACCTGAGCCCCGGCGTCAACGACCGGGCCTGGGCCCAGGTGTCGGTATCCTCGCGCGAGTGTCTGGGCGCCTCGCGCTGCCCGTACGGCGACGAATGCTTCGCCGAGGCCGCGCGGGAGCGGGCCAAGCAGGCCGACATCGTGATCACCAATCACGCGCTGCTGGCCATCGACGCGTTGGAGGACGCGCCGGTGCTGCCCGAGCACGAGTTGCTGATCGTGGACGAGGCGCACGAGTTCGCGAGCCGGGCCACCGGGGTGGCCACCGCCGAGCTGAGCCTGAGCGCGGTGGACCGGGCCGCGCGCCGCGCGGGCAAACTGGCCAACGAGAGCGCCGTGGACAACCTGGACGCCGCGTCGGAGGCGTTCAAGAAGACCATGGAGGGGCGCGAGCCCGGCCGACTGCGCGAGTTGGACCCGGATCTGGGTTGGACGGTGTCCGCGCTGCGCGACGCGAGCCGCGGCGTGATCACCTCGCTCGGCGAGGTCCGGGACAAGTCGCTGAGCAACGAGGACGCGGCCCGCCGCCAGGCGCTGGCCGGCGTCGAGAACATCCACGACACGTGCGAGCGCATCCTCAAGGGCTCGCCGCACGACGTGATCTGGCTGGAGCGCAGCGAGCGCACCGGTGCGTCGCTGCGGGTGGCCCCGATCGCGGTGGCGGGGCTGCTGCGCGAGGCGCTGTTCGGCGACCGCACGGTGGTGCTCACCTCGGCCACGCTCAAGCTCGGCGGCGACTTCCGCGGCGTGGCCGGCAGCCTGGGACTGACCGTCGAGGGGCTGCTCACCGACGAGCCCGCGCCGGTGCCCACCGAGGTGGCGGTGCAGCCGGGCGAGGGCGAGGAGCCCGACGACGAGGCGGATCCGGACACCGACGCGGACCTGGCGCGGTGGCGTGCGTTGGATGTGGGCTCGCCGTTCGACTACCCGCGGCAGGGCATCCTCTACGTCGCCCGACACCTGCCGCCGCCCGGCCGGGACGGGATGAGCGCGGACACCCTGGACGAGCTGGCCGAGCTGATCGAGGCGGCCGGTGGTCGGGCGCTGGGCCTGTTCTCCTCGCGTCGTGGCGCGGAGGCGGCCACCGAGGCACTGCGCGAGCGGCTGGAGCTGCCGATCCTGTGTCAGGGCGACGACTCGCTGGCGGAGTTGTTGCGCCGCTTCGCGGCGGAGCCGCGTACGTGCCTGTTCGGCACGCTGTCGCTGTGGCAGGGCGTGGACGTGCCGGGGCCGTCCTGCCAGTTGGTGATCATGGACCGGATCCCGTTCCCGCGTCCCGACGACCCGTTGATGAGTGCGCGGGCGCAGTCGGTGCAGGAGAACGGTGGCAACGGCTTCATGGCGGTGTCGGCCACACACGCCGCACTGTTGATGGCGCAGGGTGCCGGGCGGCTGATCCGGGCGATGGACGACCGGGGGGTGGTGGCGGTGCTCGACCCGCGCCTGGCCACCGCCCGCTACGGCGGGTTCTTCCGGGCCTCGATGCCGCCGCTGTGGTACACCGAGGACCGCAATCAGGTGCGCCGCTCGCTGGCCGCGATCGACAAGGACGGCCGGGGCGAGCCGGCCTGAACCGCTACCGCGGGCGCCGGCGTGCCGCGAACGTGACACGGGCGGTCGTGGGGGGGGGGGGCGGCGG
>NZ_JBEXCV010000217.1:0-11580 GCF_040605455.1 Embleya sp. NPDC005575
GCGTTCCTCCACACCCCGCAGTTCGGCGTCGGGCTGGGGAGGGACCGGAACGGGCGCGCCGACGAAATCCCGCCGGCCCTCCCAGGTGGCCGGCGGCCGCGGCCTCGCCCGATCACCCGTCTCCGCGGCAGCGCACGCGGCCCCGCCGCCGCCGGACACACGTGCCGGCTTCGCCGTCCCCGCCACAGGTATCGGGGAACGGGGCGCGCCGGCCGGGGCGTTCACCACGACTCCGCCTCGGCCTGCGCGTCATACAGTCCGAACCCGGCCCTCGGCGCGTCCGACGACCGCCCGACGTCCTCGTCCCGACCCTGCCCGTTCGCCTCTTCGCTCTCGTCCGCGTTCTCTCCGCCGGGGTCGGTGTGGGCGAGAGCGTCGAGGCTGTCGCCCCACTCCCAGTCCGAGAAAGAGCCGGCCCCCCAGGCCTGCGCAGCCTCGGCCGGCTCCGATGTGGCGCCCGGGCGGCCGCCCGGCGCAACCCCGGAGGGCATTCCCGTGCCGTTCCCGTTCCCATACACGTCGTCCGGCCAGCCAGGCGCCGGCAGCCCGGTGGCCAGGCCCGGGAGCACGGCCGCGGTGTCGGGGGGTCGTGACGGGGCTCCCGCGGCCCTCTTCTTCCGCAACGTCCCGGCGGTGTTCCGCGTGCGGCGCATGAGCTGGTCGAGGGCGTCGGCGAGTTCCGCCTCGTGTTGCTCGTGGTCTCCGCACTGTCGGACCACGGCCCGGACCTGACGCCGGATGTGGTCGCCGAAGGGCCGGTGGACGTGGTCGCGGTGGATCCACGGCACCTCGGCGAGGTGCCCATCGGGCATGCGGACCCAGATCTGGCGTCCGTCGTGGGGATTGTGGCGGACCTCCCACCCGCCCTGCCGGCCACCGACTCCGGAGGACTGCCCCCGAACAGGGTCCAGGACCTCGTGGTCGTAGGTGCGGTGGTCGATCCGGATCCCGCGTTCGGTGATGCGATGCCACCGCACCGGCAACAACTCGAGGTAGTCCCGCCCGGTCAACGGCAGCGGCACATACCCACACATCGCGATCAGCGCCGCCCACGCCTGATTCTGCCAAGAGGGCGATACCGGGAATCACCGGCAGCTTCAAGGGGCACGCAACCACCGACGCGAATCCCGACCATGGCGTCGCCACCCGCAGGCCTCGCCAAGAACGGGGCGTGAGACCGACGAGTTGAGGTACCAGATGGCCGAGCTTCCACCGCCGCCAGAGGGAATCGTGCTGGCTCACTTCATCGTCTCGGATGATGTCGAGCGCTCACGACGCTTCTACACCGAAGTACTCGGCGGCCGGGTCGCCTACTCCGGCCCCGGAGGACTGACCTATGTCGTACTGGCCAACAGCTGGATCATCATCAATGTCGGTGGAGGCCCGACCGACGACAAGCCGGCAGTCACCCTTGAGACGCCGCGCGATTCCGACCGGGTCAGCAGTTTCCTCAATATCCGGGTCAAAGACATCCACGCCTTGTACACGGAGTGGAGCGCCCGGGGCGCCCAGTTCCTGACACCGCCGAAACAGCACCAGTATGAGATCCGCTGCTACATCCGCGATCCTGACGGTCATCTGATCGAAGTGGGGCAAACGACCGACCCAGAGGGAGACTGGTCGCCTGCTCACTGGCCGCCAAGTACGCGCGCCGGCGATTCGAAGTGAATGCCGACGACCGGGCCACGCGCGTGTGGCGGTGCCAGAACTGAGGTGACAGATCGCTCGTTCTCTGGGAGGTCGTGTCCTACCTGAGCTTTACGTCCCACCTGCCAGAGCCAGCCTTGCGGGCGCTGTGACATAGGTCGGCGGTGCGGGTCTCACGGCCGGAGCTGCAGATATGGCCCGGTCAGATATCCAGCACGAGATCTGCGGGTGGTGTGGAGCAGCAGATGAGGGCGCTCCCCTCGGCCGGCGGCTCCACCGGTTCAGGCGAGTAGTCGACGTGTCCCGCGAGCAGCGCGGTCTCGCAGGTGTGGCAGACGCCGGTGCGACAGGACCAGCGCACGGGGACGTCGCAGGCCTCGGCGAGTTCCAGCAGTGTCCCGTAGTCCGGGTGCCAAGGGACGGTCAGGCCGCTGCGAGCGAAGGACACCGACGATCCCGATGCTCCGACGAGGGCGCGGGCCGGCTGGTGCGGCGGCCGGACGTGTCCGGTCGCCATGCCCGGGGTGAGGGCTGCCTTCGCTCCGAAGACCTCGGTATGGATCCGGGAGGACGGCAGGCCGCAGGTCTGTAGGGCCGTCATCATGTCCTCCATGAACGCGTCGGGACCGCAGATGTAGGCGTCAGCGCCCTGAGGCGGTTGGAGGCCGCGGATCCGCTCGGGGGTGAGCCGTCCGCTGACCGTGTAGTCCGTGCCCAGGCGATCGTCGGTGTGCGGGCGGCTGTAGGCGATGACCGACCGGGCAGCGGGCAGCCGGGAAAGCAGCTCGCGGGCCTCATCGGCGAAGGGGTGACTCGCGCCGTCTCGGGCCGCGTGCAGCCACCACACCGTGCGCTGTGTCGCCTCGTCGGCCAGAGCGTGCAGCATGGCCAGAACCGGGGTGGCGCCGATACCGGCCGACAGCAGCAGCACGGGGGTGTCCGCGCGTCTCAGCAGGAACGTGCCGCGCGGGGCGGCGACGTCGAGTGTGCCACCGGCTTTCACGCGCTGATGGAGATATGTGCTGGCGAGACCATGCGGTTCCTGTTTGACGCTGACGCGGTACGTCTCGGCGCTGGGCCGGCTTGAAATCGAGTAGCTACGGATGGTCGGGGCGCGCTGTGCGTTCGGCTGCAATCGGATCGTCAGGAACTGCCCCGCCTGTGCGGCCGGGAGCGGCTTGCTGTCGACCGAGCCGAGCGTGAGTGAGAAGACGGTCGCGCTCTCCGGCTCGATGCGCAAGACCTTGAGCGGACGAAACCCGGACCATGCCGGAGGCGGGCTGGCGGTGGTCGGGCCGCTGTTTCCCCGTCTGGCACCGTCGCCGCGATCCGCCTCATCCAGCAGGGCTTGCAGCGACGACTGCCACCCGGGGCTCAGCGCGGGAATGCGCATGGCCCGTTCGAGCTGCTGCCAGGGGTGGCCCGGCAGGTAGAGCAGACCGTCGATCTCCGCGACGGTCATCTCCTCGGGGCCGCCGGCGATCTTCACGATCTCGTCTCCGGCCTGGACCAGCCCTTCCGTCAGGACCCGCATATAGAACCCCGGCCGTCGTCGGGACACGAGCAGCGCGGGCATCTGTGGCTCGCCGAGCCGCAGCCCCACGCGATAGCACGTCACGCGTGGCTGGGTGACCTCGAAGACCGCCTCGCCGATCCGGTAGCGGTCGCCGACGCACACCTCGTCGTCGGCGAGACCGTCCACGGTGATGTTCTCGCCGAACTGGCCGTAGGTGAAGTCGTTCCGTTTCAGATGCTTCTGCCAGAACTCGTAGGAGCCGAGTTGGTAGACCATGACGGCGCGCTGTTCGCCGCCGTGCCCGGCGAGATCGCCCTGCCCGTCGCCGTCCAGATTCAGCCGCCGCGCCATCACCGGCCCGGTGACGGGCTGCTTCCAGATGCCGGTGTGGACGGTCTTGCCGCGCCAGGCGACGTCCTTGGGCAGACCGACGTTGACGGCCTTCAGCGTGGCCATTCGGCACCCCTTCGCGCTCCGGGACCTTCGGCGGGCCTGGTCAGCTGTCGCCGCGCACGATCAGCACGGGACAGTGGGCATGGCTGACGCAGTGCGCGCTGGTCGATCCGAGGAGCATTCCGGCGAACTCGCCGTGGCCCCGGCAGCCCAGGACGAGCAGTTCGGCGCCTCGGGAGGCCTCGATCAGGATCGGGGCCGGATGACCCTGGACCACCCGGGGATGCACCGTGACATCGGGATGCGCCCGGCGTTCTTGCTCGACGATCTCGTGGAGCGACTTCGTCACGTCCGCCTGCGGATCCCAGTCTGCGGGGATCTGCGGAAACCAGTCGTAAGTGACCGGCAGATCCCACGTCATGACGGCTTCGAGCGCGGCGCCGGTCAGCTCGGCCTGCCGTGCCGCCCGCTCCAGTGCCTGCAGCGAGGACTGCGACCCGTCGATGCCGACGACGATTCGCGGGACGGCCGGCGAGGGGTGCGCTTCAGGGTGTTCCTGGTGGTCGAGGTTCATGCCACCGCCGACGTTCTCGCCGCCCATGAATGTTTCCTCCGCTCCTGAAGCTCCGGCTGGCGCACGGTGCGTTCCGGTGGTCGATGACCGATGCGGGCGAGCCGGGCGGGGTCACCTGCACCACCCGGAAGTCCTCGCTGGGGGAGACGTCGGCGTCCAGCCGCCAACCCAATCCGGTATGGAAGCCCTTGGCCCGGTCCACGTCCGCCACCGGCAGCACGACGACTTCCAATTTCATGTCCATCAGCTGCTCCTCCCGCGTTGGATCGAGCCTCATACAGTTGGCCGCTGACCGCATTTCGGAAGGTCGGTCCGGACAGCGCCGGAGCCAGGCGGGACGTAATGTGGGTGGCGAGTTTGCGAGGGAATGTAGGCCCTGGTCCAGTTTGGATGACTACATGAGCCCGAAGAAGGTCGTCATCGTCACCGGCGCGTCCCAGGGCATCGGTGCGGCGGTCGCCGATGCGTACCGCAAGCGGGGGTACGCGCTGGTCGCGGTCGCCAAATCTATCCCGGCGCCGGAGGATCCGGACGTCCTCGCCGTCTCCGGCGACCTGTCCCAACCTGGTACCGGCGCCAAGGCGGTCGAGCAGGCGATGGATCGGTTCGGCCGGATCGACACGCTAGTGAACAACGCCGGCGTGTATGTCGAGAAGCCGTTCACCGAGTACACCGACGCCGACTACGACCTGGTGACCGGCGTGAACCTGCGGGGCTTCTTCGACGTCACGCGTGCCGCCATCCCCGCGATGCTCGACGGCGGTGACGGCGGGCACGTGCTGTGCGTGTCGACGTCGCTTGTCGACCGCGCCAACGCGCGTATCCCTGCGGCGCTGGCCTCGCTGACCAAGGGTGGGCTGGTCGCGGCCACCATGGAGCTGGCCATCGAGTACGCGACCCGGGGCATCCGGGCCAACGCCGTCTCGCTCGGTGTCATCCGCACCCCGATGCATCCCGACGACCCTGGCGGCGCCTTGGCCGCGCTGCACCCAATGGGGCGGATGGGCGAGGTCGACGACGTCGTCGAGGCGATCATGTATCTGGAGCAGGCTTCGTTCGTGACCGGCGAGATTCTGCACGTCGACGGCGGCCAAAGCGCCGGGTTCTGACAGGGAGGCTCGATGGACCGCGCGCCCGACGACACGACGACCAGCCAGACCGATGAGGAAACGATGCTGCGCGACGTCCTGGACCGTTGGAAGTCCGCAGTGGACGCGCACGAGCCCGAGCGGGTGGCCGCGGTCTTCACCGAAGACGCCATCTTTCAAGGCCTGCACCCATACACCGTCGGGCGGCAGGGCGTCGCCGACTACTACGCCTCGCAGCCGCTGGGGATGAAAGCCGGGTACCAGATCCTGCAGACCCGCAGTTTCGGCCCCGACCTGGTCCTGGGCTACCTCAGCGTCGAGTTCACCTTCACCGACCGGCCTCCGCTGCCGGTGTTCCTAGCTGTGCTAGCGATCCGCACGCCCGAGGGCAGCAGGATGGCGCACTATCAGGTCTCCAATCTCGGTTGAGCACATGACAGCGGCAGCCGGCACACCTTCGAAGGAGTCGCTCCATGGAGTACCTCGTGACGATGACGACCCGAGTACCGGAAGGAACTTCTGAACGCGAGGTGGACGAGGTGCGGGCCCGCGAGGCCGCCCACACCCGCGAGCTCGCGGCCCAAGGACGTGTCCTGCGTCTGTGGCGTCCACCGCTCGGTCCGGGCGAGTGGCGCACGATCGGGCTGTTCACCGCGGACGGGCCCGACGATCTGGAGCGGACGCTGGCTTCCATGCCCCTGCGCATCTGGCGTACCGACGAGCCCGTCGCGCTCGGTAGGCACGCCAACGACCCAGGCAGCGGCACCGTTCCACTGGCCGCGGACGACGGGGAATACCTCGTCACATTCATCGTGCGGATACCAGAAGGCACCGATCCTCAGGCCGTTGAGGACATGACCGGCCGCGAGGCGAAAGCCGCGCACGACGCGGCCGCGGAGGGGCGCCTCGTGCGTCTGTGGGCGCTGCCCGGGCGGCAGGGCCGCAACCTCGGCCTGTGGCAAGCGCCGACGTCCGACGTGCTCAAGAAAGTCCTGGACTCGCTGCCCATGACGGTGGCCGGCTGGCTGACCGTCGAGACCGTGCCACTCACCAGACACCCCAGCGACCCCGCCACCGCCCAGTAGTACGAGTCCTCCGCAGTTCACGCGTCTCCCGCCCAGGTCGCCCTCGCCTGGCTGGTCACCCAATGCCGACACATCGTCCCCATCCCCGGCACCAAGACCCCCAAGTACTTCGTCGACAATGCCGGCGCCGGAAACGTTCAGTTGTCTCCTGCCGCCCTCGGTGAGCTCGACGCCATCCCCGCCCCCGTCGGCTCCCGCTACTGACTCACTGGGCGCGGCCGGATGTCGTGTCACCCTGCTCCACCTTGCGTGATCGCTCCTGTAGCGGATCGCGAGGTATCACAGCAGCCTGAGTGGGGTCTCGTTCTCTGCGCGATATCTCCGTGTGCGAGTGGTCGGCGATGTGCCTAGACTAATCGGGTGATTTCGGAGTAAACCTGCTGAATGGCGGATTTACCCCGCAGCCGAAAGTTGCAATCAAAGGGGACTTCGCCATGGCAAAGGTACTTTTCATCGTCAGCGGCGCGACGTACTGGGTGCTGAAAGACGGCACGCGATACGCGACGGGTTACTGGGCAGAGGAGTTCGCGAACCCGTACGACATCCTCACCAACGCCGGCCACGAAGTCACCGTTGCCACGCCCAACGGGGTGACCCCGAACGTCGACATGATGAGCCTGCGCCCGTCGATGGTGGGCGGCGTCGACGGAGCGCTCAGGCTCGAGGAGATCATCCGTTCCGCGGAGGTGATGCGCCGGCCCCTTCAGCTCTCGGACGTGCGCCTCGAGGACTACGACGCGGTGTACATGCCGGGCGGCCACGGCCCGATGGCAGACCTGGCCTGGGACGCCGATGTCGGCCGGCTCCTGACCAAGCAGCTGACCTCGGGCAACCCGCTGTTCATCGTGTGCCACGCGCCCGCCGCGATGCTGGCCACCCGAATTCACGGCAAGTCGCCCTTCACCGGCCGCAACGTCACCTGCTTTACAGACGAGGAAGAGGAAGCCGTCGGGCTCTCCTCCCGGGCGCCATGGTTGTTGGAGACCGACCTTAAGGAGAAGGTCGGCGTCAACTTCAGCCGCGGACCGATCTGGGAGCCGTACATGGTCGAGGATGACAACCTCATAACCGGCCAGAACCCCCACTCGGCCGCAGTCCTCGGCAACCGCATGCTGGAGATCCTCAAGTAGGAACCCGCAGGTAGGACTGCACAGGTCAGCCGGGAAGGTCCTCGGGCCGCTTGGCGGCCAGATGTCCAGTAAGGATTCCGGTGGACTGACCGACCTCGATGAGGTAGCCGTCGGGATCGCGCATGTAGCACCGGATCTCTGCGTCGCGGTCGATCGGCGGCGTGACGAACTGCGCACCGCGCTCGGACCACAGGCGATAGCAGGCGTCGATATCGGCGACACGCAGATTGAGGAAGATGGACGTCGTATCGCCGGGCTCATAGTTGACGACTGTGATACCGGGTTTGTCGGGCGTGGGCGGGCCGCCGGGGTTCATCAGGATCCACGTGTTGGCGAGCTTCACGATGCACGGGTTCTCCTCGAGCACAACCGTGCCGCCCAGCACCGTCGAATAGAACTCGCGGGAGCGCGCGACGCTGCGGACGGTGATGAACAGAGTCGCCACAAACCCTTCCTCCGGCGCCGGAAGATTCTCGTAGTCGATATATGGCTGGTTCCCCGTCATTGCTGTACCTCTCGAAGCCATCACGCGGAGCAGCGCACCCGCGCTTCCTCGATCGAAACTAAACGACCTCGGTTCGGCCCGCTCGCCGTACCGTCCGCCAGAGTGGCCGAGCCCATCGGACTGATGCTGGGTACAAAGCGCACGCCGATGCTGCTGTCTGCCAGAGAGCGAATACGCCGGGCACCATAACCCGGCTTCAAGGACTCCACCAAACTCAGAGCAGCTCACATTGCGGTCGTCCCGAAACGATCCCGGTACTCTCGCGACCTGCTGAACATCCCTGCGAGGTCTCCGTACGGCCGGTATCGCCGAGCAGAGGTATGAGCGCCGCCAGGGAAGTCAGTACCAGGACA
Source organism: Embleya sp. NPDC005575 (assembly GCF_040605455.1). Taxonomy (NCBI): domain Bacteria; kingdom Bacillati; phylum Actinomycetota; class Actinomycetes; order Kitasatosporales; family Streptomycetaceae; genus Embleya; species Embleya sp. NPDC005575. The sequence continues at coordinate 8,292 of NZ_JBEXCV010000217.1, forward strand.
CGGGCACCCCAACGCCGTTGACGCGGGAAGGCTGTGGCCGGGGTGTTGTCACGTTGTCGGGGGTGCAAGTCTCTGGCGGTGTGTCGGGGCCGGGTGGTGGCGGTTGTTCAGGCTGCGGCGGGCAGGCCGACGGTGCCGGTGACCTGGTCCCAGATGGTGAAGCGGAGGATCATTTCGTGGCGGTGTTCGGGGGCGGTGCGCAGGTGGCGGCGGGTGTGAGGTTCGGTGGGGGTGTCAGTGGGTTGTTCGGTTTCGTGTGTCATCGGGTGTCGGGGTGTTCTCTGCTGCTCAGAGGGGTCTTTCGGGGCTGATCATGGTGACATCTCCCCGGATATGCGGTGACAGGAAGCCGTATCGGCCGGTGTCAGGTTTCCCGTACCTCCTTCCGGGGCGCACTGCATTCCCGACGCGGCGGTCGATCCTCGGCGCGGTTGAGCGATGGGGAGGCCATTGCGACTACGCGTACGACTTCGGCTGATCTCTCGGCTGTGTCCAGCGCATGCCGAGCGTGGTCAGGGTGTCGATGCGTTCGGCGGGGTAGTCGTCTGTCGTTGCCGGGCGTTGGCCGACACGACGCCGCCCTTGGCGTCATGTGCCACCCCTTCGACCTCGATGGTCTCCAGGTGCCCGCGAGGCACGGCCCGGGTGTCCCTCGCGTGCGTGGAACGTGGTGGCGGCGAGGGTGAGTGCCCATCGGTTCGCCCGGGGCGCCGTTGGCGCGCGTCGGGTCGAGGCGGCTGCGGACGGTGCCGACCGGTACGTCGCATGCGGCGGCGATGTCCTCGTACGAAGTGATGCCGGTGAAGTGCCGCATCATGAGCACCACCCGGAGCTTGGGCGGGAGTTCCTCGATGGCGCTCCGGATCCAGTCGCGCATCGCGTGCTCGTCGACCACCCGCCCCGGATTCGCCAAGTCCCTTCCGTGTAGGGGCCGGTAGTCCACCCAGCCCAAGCCGTCCAGACCCGGCGATTCCCTGACGTCGCGATGGAGCGGGTGGTGCCCCCGGTCAGGTAGTGGGTTCGAGGGTGCGGCTGAGGTTGATGGGCAGGTGTCGCCGGCGTGTTCCGGTGGCGTGCCAGACGGCGTTCGCGATGGCCGCGGCGGTGCCGACGGTGCCGATCTCGCCGATGCCCTTGATCCCGGAGGGGTCGTCCGGGTCGTGGTCTGCGACGAAGCGGGCCTCGATGTCGGGGACGTCGGCGTGTGCGGCGATGTGGTAGCCGGCGAAGTCCGGGGTGGCGTTGCGTCCGCTGTCCCGATCGCGGACGCCGTCCTCGTGCAGCGCCATCGACAGGCCGGTGATCATCCCGCCGACCGCCTGGCTGCGGGCCAGCAGGGGGTTGACGATCCGGCCGGCGGCGAACATGCCCAGCATGCGGCGGACCCGGACCTCGCCGGTCGCGGGGTCGACCGTGACTTCGGTGAACACTGCGCTGTAGGCGTGCCGTTCGGCGTACGACAGGGCAGCGAAGGCCTCCGTGGTGTCGGCCGTGACGGTCAGCGGCCGGGTGGTCGGCGGCGCCGCACGCAGCTTTGCCGCGGCGCTGGTGACGGCCCAGGCCCAGGATGTGGTTCCGCGGGATCCGCCCGCCGCCCAGGCGTGGCCCAGGTCGCTGTCGGCGATGCGGAGCCGGATGTGGTCCGGGTGGACGCCGAGGGCGTCGGCGGCGATGGCGGTCAGGGCGGTCCGGGCGCCGGTGCCGATGTCGGAGGCGCCCACGGCGACGGTATACGTGCCGTCGACCTCGGCCGTGATGCCGGCGGACGAGGGCAGCGCCCCGGTGCCGAAGTTGGTGGCGGCCATGCCGGTCCCGATGAGGAGCGGCCCTTCGCGGCGGCGCCGGGGGCGGTGGTCGCGTGTGTGCCAGCCGAACCGGCGGGCGCCTTCGCGAAGGCAGGCGGTGAGGTTCCGGCCGCGGAACGGCAGCCCGCTGACCGGGCCGGTGTCCGGCTCGTTGCGCAGCCGCAGGTCGACCGGGTCGATGCCGAGCAGCGCGGCCAGCTCGTCCATGGCCGATTCCAGGGCGAAGGATCCGGGCGCCAGTCCCGGGCCGCGTACCGAGTAGGGCGGGAGGATGTCGAGCGGGACCGTGGTCAGGCGGGTGCGGATGGCCGGTGCCGCGTACAGGATCTTGGTCGCCTCCGTGCAGTTCTCCACGTACCCGGCCAGCGGCGAGCTCGCGAAGGCGGCTTCGTGGTGGATGGCACGCAGGCGGCCGTCGGCGTCGGCGCCGATCCGGATGCGCTGGTCGGTGGCCGGGCGCATCGCCACCGTCTGGAACACCTGGGGGCGGGTCAGGTCGACGCGTACCGGCCGGTCGAAGACGGTCGCGGCCATGGCGGCGAGGACCAGGTGCGGTCCGAGCATGCTCTTGGAGCCGAAGCCGCCGCCGACGTGCTCGGCCCGGATGCGGATCCGTGCCGGGTCGATCCGCATCAGGGTGGCCAGCGTCATGGCCACGGTGAACGGGCCCTGGTTGCAGTCGAGGACTTCCAGCCGCCCGTTCTCCCACCAGGCGGTGGCGCTGTGCGGCTCCATGGCCGCGCCGTGTTGCTCCGGGGTGCGGTAGCGGGCGTCGACCACGGCGGCGCAGGAGGCGAGCTCGGCGTCCTCATCGCCGGTGTCGGCATCGTCGCCGAAGACCGTGAGCGCGGGGCGCGCCGCCGGATGGGCGGCGCTGAACGCCGTGTCGTGGGCTTCGGTTTCGTAGTCGATGCGGAGAACGGCCGCGGCGGCCCGGGCCTGCTCGAAGGTCTCGGCGACGACCAGTGCGACGGCGCGGCCGGCGTAGGGGATGGCGTCGTCCTGGAGGAGTTGAAGGCTTCCGTCCGGGCCGAAGAAGTTGCCCGCCGCGGGGTCGAGGCGCGGTGCGTTGCGGTGGTCGAGGACGCCGACGACGCCGGGCAGGGCCAGTGCCGCACCGGGGTCGATCCGCCGGATGCGGCCGCGCGCTATCGGCGCGGTGACGAGGTGGCCTTGGACTGTTCCCGGGACCTGGGCGTCGGCGGCGTAGCGGGCTCGGCCCGCGACCTTGTCCGGGCCGTCGAGGCGCGCTCGGGCGACTCCGACCGCGCCGGCGCGGCACTCGTCAGGGGTGTTCACGGAGAGTCCTCCTGGGTGCGGGTGGCGGCATTGCGTGGCACGGCGAGGTCGCCCAGGACGGCGGTGACGAGGTTCTCCGCGAGCGCCACCTTGTAGGCGTTGTCGCGCAGCGGCCGGGCGTCGGCGAGTTCGGCCCGGGCCGCTCTGCGGAACCGGTCGGCGGTGGCGGGAGCGCCGAGCAGGGC
>NZ_JBEXCV010000218.1:0-11249 GCF_040605455.1 Embleya sp. NPDC005575
CCTCCCGCGGTCGGGGCCGGGGGGGGCCCCTTTTTCCCCGCCGTCTCTTTTTCGTTTTTTTTGATTTGCGTCGGCCCCGGTGGGGCCGACGAACGTCATGTACCGCTACCGCCCTACAGGGTGCTGTCGTGCGGGTCGATCGTGTCCAGAACGAAGTCGCGGACCGCCTCTGCGAATAGCTCGGGTTCCTCCATATGTCCCATGTGACCGCTGTTCTCCAGCACCAGCAGCCCCGAGTCCGGGATGAGTTCTGCCAGTTCGAGACCCCAGCGCATGCCGCAGATCACGTCGTGGCGACCCACGACGACCAGCGCCGGTACCGTCAGTTCCTTGAGCGCGGCGCGATCGTCGACGGCGTCGGGAACGAGGTCCTCGTCCAGACCGGAGATGTATGTGGCCCGCACGGCATCCCGGAACGGGGACAACCGTTCCTCGTTGCCCCAGTAGTCGGCGAAGTACGACGGCAGCACGCCCCGGGCAACCGCTTCGGTCTGCCTGTCGTCGGATATTGCGCCGATCGCCGCGAACGCGGCCATCACATCAGGCAGCCCCGGGTGGCCGGCATGCCTCGTGGCGAACGCCTCGACCATGCGGGCGGCCTCCGCACCGTGCTCGGGGCCGGTGACCGGCGCGCCCTCGTACAGTACGACTCCCCTTAGCTGCTCAGGGCGATGCAAGGCGTGGTAGGCCGCCACGAACGCGCCGTGCGAGTGCCCCAAAAGGTATACCTCGGGCACGTCGAGCCGTCGGATCAGTGTCTCCAGGGAGCTGCTGTAGCGCTCCCGCGTGTACCCGTGCGGGTGTGACGGCAGGCGGCTGTCCCACGTGGTGCCCAGGGGCTCGACGTACACCATGGTCAGGTGTTCCTCGAGGGCAGGCATGCGCATGTATTCCCAGTGGATTCCGGGGCCGCCGGCGTGCGCCACGCACACCGGGCCGTTGCCGTGGACGTGGTAGCGCTGTACCACGTCGGCCAGTCGATAGGTGTGGACGCCGGGGGAAAGCGGCTCGGTGTCGGGCGGGAGGGCAAGGTTGTGTGCGCGTGTCGAGTCCATCGGGACCTCCGGGTGACAGGGGGCTTCTGACACCGACACGACGTTCGGCGGGCTGACAAGTTCGGTGGCTTTCGTGTGATCGCGCACACAGCGATTCGCGCACCGAAGAAGGGCCCGGTCGCTCAGCCGGCAGGTGACGACGGCGCTGCCTGCGGCCGGGAAGCGTGGTAGAGGGAGATCCGGTCCACACGACCGCGGTCCAGCGTCATGATCCAGGCGACACCCGGGGGGCAGTGGTTCGGATCGTCCGCCGGGTTGATCAATTCCATCTCCCACACGACCAGGGACCGACCGGCCACGATGTGGACCGGTCGCTGGCGTACGCCGGCCGAAAGGTCGCAGTCCATGCCCGTCAACAGGACGTCGGCACCGCCGAGCCGCTCGCCGCCGACCAGCAGCGAGACGTCGGCGGCGTAGCGGTCCTCGACCACCTTGTCGAAGTGTCCCCGTTCGGCGGCCGCGAGTGTGTCGTGTGCTTCCTGCCAGGATGCCTGCCTACGGCGTGTCACGTCCTCGTGGGCCGACTCCGCCGTGGCGGCCAAGGCCTGGGCCAACACTGTGCGTGCCTGGCTGAGCCGGCTGCGCACGGTGCCGATGGGCACGGCGCAGGCTTCGGCGATCTGCCGGTACGAGGTGATCCCGGTGGAGAAGTACCGCAGGACGACCGGTAGGCGCAGCGCTGGTGACAGTGCCTCGACCGCCTCCCAGACCCAATCCCGCAACGCGTGGCTCTGCAATACCTGTTCGGGGCCGGCGCCGTCAGGGGGCAGCGGTACATCCTCCACGGGCTCGACCCGCCGGGAGGCGCGCAGCAGGGTCCGGCAGTTGTTGCGTACCACCATGCGCAGCCACGGCCCCACCGCCTGTGGATCACGGATGTCCACGATCCGCCGCAGCGCCACCAGTGCCGTCTCTTGCATGACGTCGTCCACATCCGGACCCGGCCCAAGCAGGCTGAGCGCCACCGCGCGCATCCCGGGCCTGTGCCGCTCCAACAGCAGGGCGAGAGCCGACACGTCGCCCGCTTGGGCCGCCAGGGTGAGTGCCGCGTCCTCTCCCGGCCCGGTAGCCGGCGGTGCGCCGCTCATGGGTTGCCCTTCTTGTCGTGACACTCGTATTCCCTGTTCTTTTCCGCGCCCTCGACGATTGTCGGGACGGGTGGCCGCCTTCCCGGTGGCGGAGACCGGCCCGATCCACTCTGGCCGCCCGGAGGGCCCACGTACATAAGTCGGTTGACCATTTGGCAGCAGGGGCCTGCGGCGATCGTCATGACGCAAGGGCTCTACGTGGATCTTTGTCCGCTCGGATGTGTCCGGAGTCCGGGCGTCGTCACCGAGCGTCGGAGCCTGTGCACCGCGATGGGGCGGCCACATTGGGTCAGCGGTGCCGGCCACATTAGGTCATTCGACTGTCGCCCTCCGCCGATGCCCGACCGATCCTGGAACGGTCACCCGTGTGCCGGTGTCGGATGATCGTCGTGCTCGGAGGAAACCAGCCGTGAACCGTACTCCCGTCGTCTTCGTCCATGGTGCGTGGCTGCATGCGCTGTCCTGGGAGTCATGGGCCGAGCGCTTCGCGAGCCGAGGGTTTCTCACGCTCTCCCCCGGCTGGCCGGGGGAAGCCACGACTGCCCGGGGCGTCCGCGAATTCCCCGGGGCGCTCGGCGGTATCGGCCTGGACGCGCTGACCGATCACTACGCCACGATCGTGCGGTCGTTCGATGTTGCGCCGGTGATCGTCGGCCACTCGGTCGGCGGGCTGATCGCGCAGCATCTCGTCGGCGCCGATCTGGGCCGGGCTGCGGTGGCCATCGCCTCCGCCCCGATCAACGACGTCCCTTGGCCCGCCGTGCCGGATCGGCTGTGGACTCCCGCCCGAACCGACGACGCCGACCGGTTGTCGTTCCTGTCCCCGGGACGGTTCCACCACGTCGTCGCGAACACCTCCACCACGGAGGAGTCCGACCGGCTCTTCGAACGCTATGTGGTGCCGGCGCCGAGCCGCCTGCTCGCGGATCTCGGATGCGCGAGCGGGGCGCGCGGCCCGCGCACCGCGGTGGACGTCGCCAACCCGGGTCGGGGCCCGCTCCTGCTGATCTCGGGCCAGGAGGACCGGCTGGTGCCCGACTCCATCACCCGCGCGGTCTACAAGGAGTACGGCGATTCGACGGCGGTGACCCACCTGAAGCAGTTCGCGGACCGCGCCCACTCGCTGATCGTCGACGGCGGATGGCGGCCGGTCGCCGATCACGTGCTCGACTGGCTCGACCAACAGGGCATCCGCGCCGTCTCGAACGACGCCTGAACACGCCGCGACCCACGGCCGCACATCCCCTACCCCCGGTCCGTACATCACCACGCCCGGCGCCAACCGCTCAAAGGTGCGGAGCATCGCCCAGCCTTCCCAACGCGTCGCGCAGTGCGGCGCGCGAGGTGATGCCCAGTTTGGGGAACACCCGGTAGAGATGGGAGCTGACCGTGCGCGGTGACAGGTGCATCCGTTCCCCTATCTCCTTGTTGGTCAGGCCGCCGGCGGCAAGGTCCGCGATTCGGCGTTCCTGCCAGGTCAGCGCGGCGAGGTGCGCCGGGGAGGCCACCGTGGACGCACCTGTGGCCCGGAGTTCGGCCCGGGCCCGCTCTATCCACGTGGGCGCGCCGAGGCGTTCGAAGGTCTTGACGGCCAGGGTGAGCGGCGGCCGGGCGGCTTTACGTCCTTGGGTGTGTCGCAGGTGGATGCCGTGGGCGAGGTGGATGCGGGCGAGTTCGAAGGGGAAGTCGGTGGCGGTGGGGTAGTTTTCGGCGCGGTCGTACAAGTGGTCGGCTTCGGTGGGGTCGGTGGCGGTCATGGCGAGCGCGCCGTGGGTGACGAGGGCTAGGCGGGGGGAGATGTCGGGCAGACCGGCGTCGCGGGCGGCGAGGGCGTGGGCGCGGGCTTGTTCGGAGCGGCCGGTGTGGAGGGCTGCTTCGACGAGGTCGAGGAGGGTGCGGGAGGCTTGGTGGGCGTAGGGCGTGAAGGTGCCGGGGGCTGTGATGCCGATGGCGTGGAGATAGGCGGCTTCGTAGTCGCCTTCGGCCAAGGCGGCGGTGGTGCCGACGGCGTCGGTGATCTGGGTCAGAAAGCCGATGCCGCGGGGGCGGGCCCAGGCGTCCACGGTGGCCTGCAGTTCCCGGGCACGTTCGACGTCGCCGCGCAGGGCGGCCAGCAGACCCAGATACGCACGGGTGTGATGGGCGAACAGCACGTGCTCGCGCGTAGTCGTCAGGTCCAGGCAGCGCTGTCCGGTGCGCTCGGCCTCGCCCCACTCACCGACCGTGATCTGGTCGAGCATGATCAGATGCAACATCGTCATGGCGTTGGCTACGGCCCCGGTCTCCACCTCCCGGTCCACGGTGCGCTGTAGATACGGCCGGTACCGGTCGAGGATGTCCAGGTGATAGGCGGCGACCCCCAGTCGCGTCACGTCCCACGGTTCGAGTTCGCGCAGGTCAACAAAGGTAGCGTCCACCCGCCCGTGCACACCCGCGCCGCGCCGCACCACATCTCCCCAGGCATCCTGATAGATGTGCGAATGGGGGGACACCAAATCGCCCAGCGAAGCGAGCAGTTCATGGGTGCGCTCCCAGGCGGTCTCGTCACTCGCGTACTGGTCGATGGCCAGTAGCAGGTTGACCAGCCGGGTGAGCACCTCGTTCGGCTCTCGCGTTGCGCCGTCACGCGTGTTCTCGATGCCGTCGCGAATGTTCTCGATCGCCGCGACGACCTGACGCTGCGAGGACCGTACGTCCCCATCCTCGTACAGCGCGGCATAGGCCGCAGTGACCACCGAGACTGCGGACTCGGTCTTTCCGGAGGGCGTGTCGGAGCGGACCAGCCGCCGGGCCTGATCCAGCAGGCCCGCGTGCCCGGCGATGAACGCGGCGTCGCCCAGCCGCCGGGACCGTTCCTCGTGGCTCTCGCTCAGCTCCGCGGCCCGGGTCAGCCAGGCCACGGCAGCCACCGCGCCGCCCCGTCGGATGGCGGAGTCCGCGGCTTCCTCCAGCATCGACGCGACGTGTTCGTCGGGGTCGACCACCGAAGCCGCCAGGTGCGTGGCCCGCCGTTCCGGATCCTCACGGTGCACCTGGGCAAGGACGACATGCGCCGCGCGGCGCTCGTTGGGGGTGGCTGTCTGGACAGCGGTCGAACGCACCAGGGGATGTCTGAAGAGGAAGTCGCCGGTGAGCGGATCGACGTCCAGCAAACCACGATCCGCAGCCTCGTCGACATCCCGCATGCGGTATCGGATGCTCCTCGGGTGGTCGGCCGCCGTACCGGTACCGACACCGTCCAGGGCGCCGCGCAGCAACTCCGCGCGGACTGCGTCGTCGAGGGACTGGATCCGGGAGCCGTACACGTGCTGCAAACGCTGGGGCAGCGAGATGCCGGTGTAACCGAACAGTTCCTCGGCGGTGCGTGCGGCCCGATTGCTTCGCACGTACGGCGGCAGTTCCAACAGAGCCAGCGGATTTCCCTGCGCCTCGCTCAAGACCAGACTGCGGATTCGAGGGTCCAGCCCGGGGAAATGCATGTCCAGCAGTTGCTGGGAGGCCTTCTCCGACAGGGTGGTCACCGCCAGTTCCGGCAGCGCGGCGGTGTCGAAACCCGAGGGCAGGTCGGAGCGCAACACCACGACCAGCTTCACCGAGCTGCCGGTGAGCCGGCGGCCCACGAACCCGCACACTTCGGTGCTTGAGGCATCCAGCCACTGGCCGTCATCGAGCACCAGCAGAAGGGGCATTTGTGACGCAGCGAGCGAGAGCACATCCAAAACGGCGATACCGAGGGTCATGACGGAAGGGGGCGCGCCCGCGCTCCTGCCGAAGACGACGTCGAAAACCTTACGGTGGACATCGTCCAACTGGTCGATATGGGACAGCAGCGGATACAGGAACTGATGCAGGCCCGCGAAGGGCAGCTCCGACTCGGCCTCGACCCCTGCCGCCCGGATCACCCTGTGTTTCTCGTCCACCGCCACAGCGGCCACGTGTTCCAGCAGAGCGCTCTTGCCCACACCCGTGTCACCCCGCAACACGAGGGCCCGGCCTCCCGAGGCCGTTACGAAGTCGGAGAGCACCCCCTGTTCGCGTTCACGGCCGACCATGCTCTGACCGATCGACTCCATCGTCCCCACTCCCTTCGCCGCCGACCTGATGGTGTGCGCTCTGCGCGCCCACCACCTGGTTCATGGCGAGAATACGTCGTCGCGCCGTTGGGCCGTGGCCGTGGCGGTTCTTCCGGTTCCCCTCCCACGTCTCGACAGTGTGTGCTGCCGAAAGCTGCCGGCGGGTCGCCGGTGGCCGTACCCGCCACTCGCGGCACACCCAACCGGAAGACTGGAGTCCTCCGGTTTCCACGTCATCCGAACGGCCAAAAATGTTGTTGCCGTTCGCATTCTCCCGCACATGCCGGATCGGGTTCCAGCGGTGGGACGATCCCGCTTCGCATTAAAAGTCTACAGGTGCATACTTGTCTGCAAGGCACACTTCGAGAGGGAGCCAAGACATGAACCTCAATCTGACCGGAAAGCGCGCGCTCGTCACGGGTTCGAGCGTCGGGCTCGGCGAGGCCACCGCGAAGCTGCTGGCGGCCGAGGGGGCCGCGATCGTGGTCCACGGTCGCGACAAGAAGCGCACGGAGAAGGTCGCGCAGGAGATCCGCGAGGCCGGCGGGACCGCCACCACGGTGCTGGGCGACCTGGCGGACGACGCCACAGCCGTCGAGGTCGCCCGGGCCGCGGTCGCGGACGGGCCCATCGACATCCTCGTCAACAACGCCGGCTTCTACCGGCACCTGTCGTGGGCCGAGGCCACTCCCGACGAATGGCGCGACACCTACAACATCAACGTGGTCTCCGGTGTGCGGATGATCCGGCAGCTGGTCCCCGCGATGCGCGAACGCGGCTGGGGACGGGTCATCACGATCGGCGGCGGCCTCGCCTCCCAGCCGATGAGCACCCACCCGCAGTACAACGCCACCCTGGCGGCGCGGCACAACCTCGCCGTGTCGCTGGCCCGTGACCTGAAGGGCACGGGCGTGACCTCCAACGTGGTCTCTCCGGGAGCCATCCTCGTCGAGGCTACGAAGGAACTCGTCACCCGGCTCGGCCCGGCGCGCGGCTGGGGCGAGACCTGGGAGGAGATCCAGCCCAACGCCGTGAACGCCCTGATCCCCAACGACCAGGAGCGCTTCGGCGAGCCGGACGAGATCGCGGCCGCAGTCGCGTACCTGTGCAGCGACTACGCGCAGTACGTCAGCGGAGCCACCATCCGCGTCGACGGCGGGCTCATCCGCTCCGCGTTCTGAAAACAGCACGGACAAGGCACGGTCGCCGGTGCGGGACCGCGGCGATACGGCACCCGCACCGCCGCCGTTCCCGCCGTCAGGCGGGAGCGGCGGCATCCGTTTCCCCGGTCACGGGTGTGAGCATGTCCGCCAACAGGTCCGCGAGCACGTCGTTGTCGGCCGCCGCGAGCGCGGAGGTTCCCACGACGGTGCGCAGCAGCCACGTCCCCGCGACGAGGGCAAGCCCGAGTTGGGCCCGGATTTCTGTTTCCGGCCCCTCCAGCAGCCCCTCAAGCCGAGTGCCGACATGCGCCTCGATACTGCGGCGCAAGATGTCCACCGCTTCCGGGTCCGGAGCCGAGCGCAGCATCAGCAGGAACGGGTCGAGTGGTTCGGCGCCGGGCGCGGTCCGCTCGGCGAGCGTGCGCGCCAGGGAGCGCGAGAGGCCGGAGCTTTCGTCACCGATTACCGTCGGCGGTTCGAAGGCGCGGTCCACGGCCCGAGCGAACAGCAGTTCTTTCGAACCGAAGTAGCGATTGATCATCATCGCTGTCACGCCCGCGCGCTCGGCGATCTGCCGGACCCCGGCTCGCGCGTATCCATGCTCGGTGAACTCCACCACGGCGGCGGCGAGGATCGCCTCTCGTGTCGCGGCGCCGTCACGCTTGCGGGCAGGCTGCACAGCACTCATGAGCAGGAGCATACGGGGGCCTCGGAAGAGGAAGCGGGTGGAGCAGGTTCATCCGCTCCGCCTCGGGCCGCCTCGGGGCGGCGGCGAAGTTCTCCGCGACGGTTCGGTCCGGGTCCGGCGGGTCCAGGCGCTGCGACAGGTAGGCGATCCGGTCGTCGTTGCGCTTGATCTACCCGCCTTCCGAGGCGAGTTCGCCGGTATTCAGGCACATCAGGGTGGTCTTGCCGGCGGCGTTGGGACCGGTCGGTGCGATGCGCTCGACGCCGCGGACGGTCAGGTCGGCGCCGCCCGCCGCGAACACGCGCCGGGCGCCGAGATGGATTTGCATCCCCTCGCCGACCTGCTCGTGATGCCCCAATCCCGCGCCTCGCACCTCACCTGCCGCCTCGCGGAGCAGGTTCGCGGGCGGGTCGCTTGGCTTGCAAGGGCCCCGCGAAGGACTTGCGCAGGGACGACGGGGCGGCCAAAGGAAGCAGCGAGGCGAGCAACTTGCCCTTGAACGTGTCCGGTTGCCGCGTCAGCTCGACGTCGACCCGGGTGCCCTCCTCCTCGCGAGTCATTCGGATGACCCAGCCACCGCCGGCGCCGAAGAGCTTGGAGTCGAGCGTGGTGATGGTGACCGTGTCCCCGCCCGGCTCCCACTCGTAGCGCGCGCGTTCCCACGCGGCGGCGGTGCCCTCGGTGACCTCGGCCCAGGTGTCACCGGCTTCGTGGACCTCGAAGTGTGCGGCGTCGATCGAGGGCCAAACCTCGGGGCGGGAAGGGCCGAAGTCGGTCAGCACCCCCAGCACGTCCTTTGGGCTGAGCACGGAGACGAGTTGGATTCGTACGACTGTCATTGGGCATCCCTCATCAAAAAAGTGACCGCTCTGACCGGTGACAAGAGGCTTCCATGTGCACGAGTCACCTGTCAAGACGGTGACGTCCGAGGAAGCGCAGGAGGCCGCCCTCTGTCGGGATGGGTGTCTGCCACGGCGTGACGAACTCCCTCGTCAACTTCCGTGCGGCCGGGTCGAGCCCGGCTTTGGAGTTCGCGGTCGGCTTCGGCGCGGAAGGCTCGTCCGCGTTCTGCGACCGAGGCCCGGGGGTGCGGTGACGCCACCGCACACCCGTCCGGCGACCGTCAGTTCGGGGCCCGCCGCGACAGTGCGTCGCGCAGCACCACCCGCGACGCGCTGCCAGGACCGTCGCCCACTTGCCGCGGTGGTAGTCCTCCAGACACAGGTGGAGCAGGGCTCCGATGTGCCGGCGCGCCGGGCCGCTGTCGCGCCCCTGCCGCACCAGCCGCCAGGCCACCTCGCGAACCGCCGCCAGCCGGTCCGGGTACACCGCGGCGGTTCCCACGCGGACGATCCGGGCGGGATCGGTCTCGGTGGTCGTGGCGTTCTCCGCTCGCCCGGCGGGCGCCCACTCCCGAGAATCCACGTGGCTCCGTCATCCGCCGGCACGGGGAAACCTTTGACCGTCAAGTGACCGATGTGCGGTTCCCCGTTCCGGCGAAGAGTTGTCATCGCAGTCTTCGACCCACCGAGGGGAACTTGTCATGCACCGTGATCAGTCACAACTGCGGGCGCGTTCGGCGCCCGAGTACCTGCCTTCTCTGCTGCTGGACCTCGATCAGATGCTGGACGAGTTCACGCGGTGTCCCATCCGGGCGGAGTTCCACTTCGACCCGGACATGCCTGCGGTGATCACGGTCGAGTTCCTGACGGAACGAGGGCCGAACCTCTCCTGGCGTATGGGCCGGGAACTGCTCCACCTCGGGGTGACCGCGATGAGCGGTTGCGGTGACGTGCGGATGTGGCCGACGGCCCCCAGCGCGCGGCCCTCGTCGTGGCTGCTTCTCGAGTCGCATGAGGGGGAGGCCCTGTTCGAGGTGCCCACGGGGCCGTTGTCGAATTGGATCGACGCCACCTATCGGATCACCTCGGCCGAGGCGGAGATGGACGGTCTGAACTGGGATGGCTTTCTCCAAGAGTTGCTCGACGGCCCGGGGACACCGCCGGAATGACCGCGACCGGACGCAGGCAGGGATGACTTGCCCCACTTACGCCACCTATCAGAGTGGTGATGAATAGGTTTTTCGTCTTCCACCCGCCGGATGGCCGATGTCGCACGTGTGCCACCTCGGGCGACCGACAACAACGTTTTTCGCAGACCGCATGTGCGGCAGACGAGGAGGAACGACGTGAGGACCGGCAACCCGATCCTCTCCCGCTGGGAGACCGGTCAAGTGCGCGCATCCGTGCGGCACCCGGTGGGCACCGCAGTCGACGAACGACCGGTGGACGACTATCCGGCCGATCCCCACGGCACGGTCGCGAACCCCGGCGCACCCGGAGGCGCGGGTCGGCCGGACCGCGCCGACCATCGACGACGTCGTCGTCCGCACCGCGACGACGCTCGGCACCGTGGCCCTGACGGCGGCGCTGTCCTGGCTCCTGCTGCCCGTCGACGAGGCGAACGTCGGCCGGTCCTACGGCATCGCCGCGGGTGCGGCCCTCGTCGCCGTCATTCTCACGATGGTCCAGACGTTCAAACGGGCGCCCGTCCCGGCGCTGATCCTCGGGTACGCGGCGCTTGAGGGCGTCTTCCTCGGTGTGATCGCCGGCGCGACCTCGACCTACATCGCGCCGGGCGTGGTCGTCCAAGCGGTGCTCGGCACCCTGGCGGTGTCCGCAGGTGTGCTCGTCGCCTACCGAGGCGTTGGATCCGCGTCGATCAGCGGTTCGCCGGCTTCGTCGCCGCCGCCACGATCGGTTTCCTCCTGCTACTCGTCGCCGACCTTCTCTTCTCCGCCTTCGGGGCGGGCAACGGCCTCGGATTCGACAGCGGCGGCGGCCTGGCCATCGCCTTCGGCATCATCGGCATCCTGCTCGGCGCCGCGTTCCTCGCCCTGGACTTCAAGCAGGTCGAGGACGCCATTGCCGATGGCGCGCCGCGCGAGGATGCCTGGTTGTCCGCCTTCGGTCTCACCATGACGCTGGTGTGGATCTACCTGGAGGCGCTGCGCGTGCTGACTCTCCTGAACAGCGACAACTGAGTTCTCCGACACCGGAGGGGGGGGGGGCCCCCCGCCCCCCCCCCCCCCGGGGTGGGCGGGCGGGCCCGCGGATGGCGGGGCGCCCCCCCCGCGGGGCCCCCGGAGAGACGGCGAAAGAACCCCACCCCGGCGAACCAAC
>NZ_JBEXCV010000219.1:0-11237 GCF_040605455.1 Embleya sp. NPDC005575
GCCGCCGGGCGCGGCCGGCGTGGACCCGGCGGCTCCTCCAGCGCTCCGCCGGCCGCCGGTGGCACCACGCTGACCGGCGAGGAGAAGAAGGTCGCCGACAACTGGGACAAGCTGTTCGACAACGCCACGCCGCTCGCGGACCGCAAGGCGGTCCTGGAGAACGCGGCGCAGGTGGGCACGCTCGTCGAGACGCTCGCGAACGACCAGGTGGCCAAGCAGGTCACGTCCAAGACCACCGCGGTCAAGATCAACGGTGACAAGGCCGCCGTGTCGTTCGACATCCTGCTCGCCGGCACCCCGGCGCTGCCGGGCCAGACCGGTCAGGCCGTCAAGCAGGACGGCACCTGGAAGGTCAGCCTGGCCACGGTCTGCTCCCTGGTCTCCGCTCTCAAGCCGGGTACCGTGGTCGAGGGTTGCCCCAAGGCCTGATCGCACACCCGAACCGGCCTACATCCGCCACACCCGGGCCACCGAGGAGCACGCATGCGTCGTCGTTTCCACCGACGGGGCGTACCGTGCGCCTCGGTGGCCCTGCTGCTGTGCGTAGTGACCGGGTGCGGTTCGCGGTTGCCGGAACGCGACTTCCACGACCGCGAGCCGGCCGTGGTGGGCACCGGCGCACCCGCGCCGAACGCCAACACCGCGTCCGACGTGGGCGTCACCCCCACCCGGATCACCGTCGGGATGATCGACACCGTCCAAGGCATCCTGGGCAACGAGACCTTCTCCGGGCCGATGTACGGCGCACAGGCGTGGTTCAAGGCGCTCGACGACCGCGGCGGCGTGAACGGGCGCAAGGTCGAGGTGGTCGCTTGCGACGACAACGGATACGGCGTGGCCAACCAGCGCTGTGCCCGCAAACTCGTCGAGGACGACAAGGTGTTCGCCTTCGCGGGCAACAGCATCTACAGCTACAACGCCGCCGGCTACGTCAGCGACAAGGGCGTCCCGGACGTCGGCGGCCAGCCGATCGGGACCGCGTACGAGACCTACCCGCACCTGTACTCGATCTACGGCTCGCGGGCTCCGCGCGAGGGCAAGGTCGGCTGGAACGGCGAGCTGTACGCGAGCACCGAGGTCTACCGCTACTTCAAGGACAAACTCGGCGCGCGCACCGCCGCCGTGGTGTCGTACAACCAGGCCGACTCCGCGCGCTACGCGCAGACCGTCGCCGACGGCCTGCGCGCCGAGGGCTACACCGTGCTGGACAAGCAGGTCGACTTCGCGCTGCCGAACTTCGCCGCCGCGGTGGTGGACATGCGCAGCAAGGGCGTCGACATCGTCTTCGACGCGGTGGACACGCGCGGCAACGTCGAACTGTGCAAGGCGATGGACGGCGCCGGACTGCGGGTGACCGCGAAGGTGACCAACGTGCAGAACTGGAACGCGCGCGTCGGCGAGGACTTCAAGGCCTCCCCGACCTGCCGCAACAGCATCTACGCGACGAGCAACAGCCGCGGCTACACGGACACCGCGCAGCCCGCGGTAGCCGAGTTCCGGGCCGCGATGAAGAAGTACTACCCCGAGCGCGAGGACAAGCTCTCCCAGTGGGAACTGGAGGGCTGGGCCTCGGCGATGTGGCTCACCGACGCGATCGCCTCGTGCGGCGCGAACGTCACCCGGGCGTGCGTCGAAGGCTTCGTCAACCGCCCCGAAGGCTACGACGCACACGGACTGCTGATCCCGGTCGACTTCAAGGCCGAACCGGTCGACCAAGTCGCCGCGCCCACCCGGACCTGCTTCGACGTGGCCCGTTGGCAGGACGCCGCGCCGGGCGGCTGGGTCGGCCAGGTACCGGACATGACCACGAACTGCTACGACGTGCCCTCGCTGCCGTACAAGCCGTGACGGGCCGCTCCGGAGCGCTTCAGCGCCAGTCGGCCCGGTACCAGAGCCGCGGCCGAGCGAGGTTCGCCGGCGGGGTGGGCGGGAGACCGACGGGCGCGGGACGCGCCTCGGCCACCGGGTAGGGCAGTTGCACCATGCCGAACGGGCGGCGGTGATGGGGATCGGGATTGGGGGCGATCAGGGCCGAACCTCGCACGGGAGAGCCTCTCCGCTACGACGGCCCCGAGATCCCACGCCCCGACGCCGCGCCCGCCGAGACTCGTCGGCGGACACGGCGTACAACGATCGGACCGGGGTCGGGTGTCGCGAGGTCACTCCCATGGCCCCGCGCCCGAGCGCGCGGCCCGCTGGGTCATTCCGTGGCGCTGGGGAGGCGCTTGGGGCAGCCGGAGGTGTAGGAGGCGTTGTACTCGAAGTGCCATTCCTCGTTGTCGTACATCCGGCACCAGCCGTACTTGCTGCCCTTGGCCTGGAGCCAGGCCTGAGCGTTGGCCGGGTAGATGTCCACCGCTATGCCCTGCACGTGCATCGACTTCTCCGGCGGCAGCACCCAGCGCAGGGCCTCCTCACGGGAGCCGACCTCGGCGATCTTGTTGTCGAGCAGTTGCTGCTGGTGCACCCAGCCGCGTTTGCCGGAGTTCAGGTTGAGGGTGATGCCCTCCGCAGCCATCGCGGCATCGATCTTCTTCCACGCGGCGTAGGCGGCCGGCTTGAGCGCCTTGGGGTCCTTGGGCGCGTCCACGTCGTTGGCCGGCGGCTTCGCGGTCGCGGACGAGCTCGGCGGCTTGCTCGAGGACGGCGGCCGGGTCGATGCCTGCGCCTTGGTGGTGGATGCGGTCGTGGGGACCGAGGCCGTGGTCGGCGCGGCCGTGGGTGCGGGGGGCAACTCCGCGCCCACCGAGGAACTCGCCCCGTCCTTCTTGTCGTCGCCACTCCCGAGGAACAGCACCGCCCCGACGCCGGCTCCGCCGAGCACCAACGCGCCCGCGAGACTCCACACGACCAGCGCGCGTCGGCTGCGTCGCGGTGGCTCCGGGCCGTCCCCGGGTGCGGGCCGAGCCGGCTCGGCCGGGGCCTCCGCGGGGGAGGCGGCCGGCTGCTCGCGCTGGTACCAGTCGGCCGGGACCGGTGTGGTCGCCGCGTCGAACGCGCCGGGTGTGCCAGGCGTGCGCGGTGTGCCGGATGCGCCGGCCGTGCCCATGGTGTGCTGTTGCCACGAGGTGTCCAGGAAATGCGCTCCGTCGGGTGTGCCCCCTTCGTCGGGCTGTGGATCGCTGCCCGCTGCGTGTCTCACCGGTGAAGCCTCCTCGTAGTGAGCCTGGATCCTCTCGTGGATCACGTCCGGTATTCGACTCACGGTTGTCGATGCCCGTGTGGGATACGCCACTGCAACCGATCGGGAGCCCCGCTCGTAACCTGGTGACCCTGCCGATCCGAGCAACCCGCGTAGCCTGGGAACTTGCCGGAAGGCCGGAGATGGGCCGAACCAGGAGAAGGGGGTCGAAGGTGAGCACGCACCACCGCACCGGAGGACTCGTCGACGGTTTCGGCCGGCTGGCGACCGACCTGCGGGTCTCACTGACCGACCGTTGCAACCTGCGGTGCACGTACTGCATGCCCGAGGAGGGGCTGGACTGGCTGTCCAAGCCCGAGTTGCTGACCGGCGAGGAGATCTCCCGCCTGGTCCGGATCGCGGTGACCGTGCTGGGCGTGCGCGAGGTCCGCTTCACCGGCGGCGAGCCGCTGCTGCGCCGCGAGCTGGTGGAGATCATCCGGGCCGCCGCGGCCCTGGAGCCGCGGCCCACGCTCTCCGTCACCACGAACGGGATCGGTCTGGCCCGGCTGGCGACGACGTTGAAGGCGGTCGGCCTGGACCGGGTCAACGTCTCGCTGGACACCCTGGACCCCGTCCGGTTCAAGGCGATGACCCGGCGCGACCGACACGCGGACGTGCTCGCGGGGCTCGCCGCGGCGGTGGACGCGGGCCTGGGGCCGGTCAAGGTCAACACCGTGCTGATGCGCGGGGTCAACGACGACGAGGCCGCGGCGCTGCTCGCGTGGTGCCTCGAACGCGGCTACGAACTGCGTTTCATCGAGCAGATGCCGCTGGACGCGCAGCACGGCTGGAAGCGCGCCGAGATGATCACCGCCGGCGAGATCCTGGCCGCGCTGCGTGGCGCGTTCCGGCTGGACTCGGAGGACGCGCGGGGCAGCAATCCGGCGGAGCGCTGGCTCGTGGACGGCGGCCCGGGCACGGTGGGCGTGATCGGGTCGGTGACCCGCCCGTTCTGCGGCGCGTGCGACCGGACCCGGTTGACCGCCGACGGGCAGATCCGCAACTGCCTCTTCGCCCGCGAGGAGTCCGACCTGCGGGCCGCCCTGCGCGGCGGTGCGGACGACGAGGAGATCGCCGACCGCTGGCGGGCCGCGATGTGGACGAAGAAGGCCGGTGCGGGCATCGACGACCCGGAGTTCCTCCAGCCGGACCGGCCGATGTCGGCCATCGGCGGCTGAACTCGCTCAACCCGCCGAGTCGGCAAGGGAGTTCGATCCGGCGGCCGGGCGACCGTGCGCGGATCGCTCAGGAGACCTCGCCGGCCGGGCCGGCCGGTGGCCGAGGGTCGTGCCAATCGGCGAACGCGACGGTGTCCTTGAGGAAACCGCGAATCGCCAGGAACTGGGACAGATGTTCACGGTGCTCGTCGCACGCGAGCCACGTCTTGCGCCGTTCCGGGGTGTGCAGCTTGGGGTTGTTCCACGCCAGGACCCACACGGCGTCGGCCCGACAGCTCTTCGCCGAACAGATCGCACGGTCGGGGTCGGTGGGGGTGGGGAACATGCCCACCAGTGTCGCAGACGAGGTCGGCCGCCCGGATGCGGTGCGTCGAACGGGCAGCT
This sequence comes from Embleya sp. NPDC005575, assembly GCF_040605455.1. NCBI lineage: Bacteria > Bacillati > Actinomycetota > Actinomycetes > Kitasatosporales > Streptomycetaceae > Embleya > Embleya sp. NPDC005575. Next base: position 4,747 of record NZ_JBEXCV010000219.1, read on the forward strand.
GACCCTGCGTCAGGCACCAACCGGAGCGCTGCGCTCAGTAAGCAACGAGCTGGTGCGGAAACCGTGTGCGTGTCGACTTGCCTGACAGTCAAACGACCCGGACACGGGCGATGCCGGGCAGCCACGGGGGGAGCCGCCCGGCATCGCGTCGGTCGCTCCGACGGGGGATACGGAGCACGTTTCGAAGTATGGCACGTCCTGCATGCGGTTGAAGCACCAACCCGCGTAGCGCTTCCCGCTAATTTTTGACGGGCTGCGAAGGGGTGCCCGTCGGGTCGCCCGTGCGGCCCCGGTCGGCACTCCCGAGGTTACCGTGCGTATCCGAATTCGTGTGCGAGGAAAGGTCGGTGGGCTCCGGGCCGGCGGTCGACGGCGATCCGGCGGGCATCGTCCAGGAGTCTTCCGAATGGGTGTGCACGGTCTCCCTTTCGGCGCTGGTGAGCACCGCCCCCGGCGGCGGCTCCAGCGCCTTGGGCGGGAGCGGCGGGACGAACTGGGCCTGCACCGGCGCGTTCGACGTGGGCTCGCGACCGGCGTTGGCCAGCACCACCGCGATATAGGGCAGGAAGAGCGCGCCCGCGACCAGAATCCACCGCCACGGCGACGGGGTGAACACCGCCGCGATGAAGCACACGGTACGGATGGACATCGAGATCACGTACCGGCGTTGGCGCCCGGCCACGTCCTCGGTCAGCCCCTTGCGCGCACCACTGATCTGGTACACCGAGCCCTTGGCGTTCTTCACGACTCCACCGTCTCCGACCATGTGCCCACTCACTCGTCCCCGCCTTTCACGGTACGCCCGCAGGCGGCCGTACCGAGACGGGGGCGGGACCTTTTGTCGCGAACTGACCCGAGCGGGGGACAGCGGAACGGGGTCAGTCGAGCCGCTCCAGAAACCCCGGCGGTACCGCCGGGACCAGCCACACGCCGTTGTCCGAGCGGCGGAACACATGCCCGGCCGCGACCATGTGCTCGGCCCGCACCACGAACAGCACCGGCCGGCCGCGCCGCGCGCCCACCCGGCGGGCCGTCTCGGTGTCGGTGGACAGATGTACGTCGTGCCGGTCCATCGGCCGCAGGCCCTCGACCAGGATCGCCGGCACGCTCTTGGGATTGGTGCCGTGGTAGAGCACGGCGGGGGGCACGGCCTCGACCAGACCCAGGTCCACCGCGACGGTGTGCCCCTGGCTGGCCCGGATCCGGGTGCCGTCCGCGGAGAAGGCGAACCGTCGCTTGTCGTTCTCCTCGACGACCCGTTCCAACTGTGCCCGGGTCAGTGCCATCCCGCGGGCATTGCACGCCGCGAGCAGCACGTCCACGTCGACCCAGCCGGCCTCGTCCAGGGTGATCCCGAGCCGCTCCGGCTGATGCCGCAGGTGTCGGGACAGATACTTCGAAATTTTGACGATGTTCATGATGACCCCCAACGAAAGCACGGAGCCCCTTTCGGGGACAGCGATTTTCCGTTGCGAAGCGCTACGCCGGGTGAGCTCGACCGAGCCCACCCGGCGTAGCGCGACCCAAACCGTGGACCGAGTCGAATTCAGCCCGTCCGGCGTTCGAGGACAACCGGCCGCAGGCCGCCCGGCCGATGCCGCCGAGCGGGCCGCAGGCTCACTGCGCCTGACTCGGCGAGGACATGTTGAAATCGCGAACCCGCAAAGGCGGCATCGCCGCACGGGTGAACCAGTCGCCCCACTCCCGCGGATACGTCCGCTCCGTGCGCCCCACCTCGACCGCCCGCCCGAGCACGTCCACCGGCGACTCGTTGAAGCGGTAGTTGTTCACCGCGCCGACCACCTCGCCGCCCTCGACCAGATACACCCCGTCCCGGGTGAGCCCGGTCAACAGCAGCGTCTGCGGATCCACCTCGCGGATGTACCACAGGCAGGTCAACAGCAGCCCGCGCTCGGTCGAGGCGACCATGTCCGCCAGGCTCGGGCCGTCGGCCGGCCCGTCCAGGATCAGGTTGTCGATCTCCGGCGCGACCGGCAGCCCGGTCAGCTCCGCGGTGTGCCGGTTGGTCAGCAGCGACGTGAGCACACCGTCGGTGACCCAGTTCGTCCGGGTCAGCGCGAGGCCGTTGTCGAACACCGACGACGCGTCGCCGGAGGCGTGCGCGATGGTGAACGGCGCGCTCTCCAGTCCCGCATGGCCCGGGTCGCTGTACAGCGTCAGCGGCAGTTCGCTGAGCCGGTCGCCGATCCGGGTGCCGCCACCGGGCTTGCTGAAGACCGTGCGGCCCTCGTGCGCGTCCCGGGCGCTGCCCTGCCAGTACATGTAGACCATCAGGTCCGCGACCGCCGAGGGCGGCAGCAGCGTCTCGTAACGGCCCGCCGGCAGATCGATCGTGCGGCTCGCCCAGGACAACCGCTGTGCCAGGTCCGAGTCGATCGCGCCCAGGTCCACGTCGCGGAAGTCGCGCGTGGGCGCGCCGGCCCACGCCGAGCGGGTCAGGTCGCCCGACTTCGCGTTCAACTCGACATGACCGGTGGGCTGGTCGTGCCGCAGTCGCAGCCCGGCCGAGGTGCCCACATAGGTCGAGGTCAACTGATGCGACGCGAACCCGTACAGCAGCCGGTCGCTCTCCCGGGCCCGCCCGAACGCGGCGCCCAGCTCGGGCGCGAAGTCCGCGAACACGCCGATCGAGGTCTGCGCCGGCGCTTTTGTGAAGCCGCCGTCCGGGCCGCCGCCGGCGCCGAGCAGCGGTCGCGCGTCCTCGGCCGGACCGGCGTCCCGTGCCGCCGCCTCCGCGGCCCGGACCAGGTCCTCCAGCCGATCCACCGTCACACCACTGCGCGAGACGATCCCGGACGCGGTGCCCTCGCTGCCCGCGACGGTGGCCACCACGGTGACCCGACGGCCGCGGGTCTCTCCGTTGGTGGTCAGCGCGTTGCCCGCCCAGCGCAGGTTGGCCGCCGAGGTCTCCTCGGCGATCACCACACAGCCGTCCGCCCTGGACAGCGCCAACGCGCGCTCGACGGTCTCGTCCGGCCGCGTCACCACGATCTGCCCGCTGCTCATCGACCCGCCTCCTGAACCGTGTTGAGGACCTTCACGCCGCGAAACAGCGCCGACGGGCAGCCGTGGCTGACCGCCGCGACCTGCCCGGGCTGCGCCTTGCCGCAGTTGAAGGCGCCGCCGAGGACGTAGGTGCCCGGGCCGCCGACGGCCTCCATCGAGCCCCAGAAGTCGGTCGTGGTCGCCTGGTAGGCGAAGTCCTTGACCTGCCCGACTATCCGGCCGTCCTCGATCAGATAGGCGCGCTGACCGGTGAACTGGAAGTTGTACCGCTGCATGTCGATCGACCACGACTTGTCGCCGACGATGTACAGACCCCGGTGCACCCGGCCGATCAGCTCGGCGGTGGACAGGTTGTCCTCGCCCGGCCGGAGCGAGACGTTGGCCATCCGCTGCACCGGGACGTGGCCGGGGGAGTCGGCGAAGGCGCACCCGTTGGACCGGCCCAAGCCCTGCATCAGCGCCATCCGCCGGTCCAGCTGGTAGCCGGTCAGGATGCCGTCGGTGACCAGGTCCCAGCTCTGCGTCGCGACGCCCTCGTCGTCGAAGCCGATCGTGGCCAGGCCGTGCTGCACGGTGCGGTCGCCGGTGACGTGCATGACCGGCGAGCCGTATTGCAGCTTGTTCAGCTTGTCGAACGTGGCGAACGAGGTGCCCGCGTAGGCGGCCTCGTAGCCCAGCGCGCGGTCCAGCTCGGTGGCGTGCCCGATCGACTCGTGGATGGTCAGCCACAGATTGCTCGGGTCGATCACCAGGTCGTACTCGCCCGCCTCGACGCTGGGCGCCTTCACCCGCTCGGCGAGCAGGCCCGGCAGGGACGCGACCTCCTCGTCCCAGTCCCAGCCCACGCCCTTGACGTACTCCCAGCCGCGGCCGACCGGCGGTGCGATGGTGCGCATCGTCTCGTACGCGCCCGAATCGCGGTCGACCGCGATCACGGTCAGCTGGGGATGTATACGAACCCGCTGCTGCGTGGTGGCGGTGCCGGCCGAGTCGGCGTAGAACTTGTTCTCCTGCACCACCATGCACGTGGCGTCCACGTGGTCCACGCCGTCGGCGGCGAGCAGTTCCCGACTCCAGCGCGCGAGCAGCGCGATCCGCTCCGCCTCGGGTACGTCGAACGGGTTGATCTTGTACGCCGATATCCACGTCTCGTCGGCGTGCACCGGCTCCTCCGCGAGCGCGACCGTCTCGCCCGCGCCGGCGGCCTCGCTCACCGAACGGGAGACCCGGGCGACCGCCACGGCCTGCTCCGCGACGTACGCCGCGGCCTCCGGGGTCAGGTCGACGCCCGCCGCGAAGCCCCACGCTCCCTCGTGCACGACGCGGACCGCGAAGCCCACGTCGGTGGTGTCCACGGACGAGTCGGTCCGCCCGTCGCGCAGCCGGAAGGACGCGTCTCGTACCCGCTCGAAGCGGAAGTCCGCGTGTTCGGCGCCCAGTTCCCCGGCTCGGGACAGGGCCGCGGCGGCCAGCTCCCGAAGGGGATAGGCGAGGAACGTCGGATCGATCTCGTTGGGCACCCATTCCTCCATACGTTCGGCCTGTCGGCTCGCGTCGTTCAGTCAACCAGACACGATGTCGCCGGCATTCCTGTATTTTCCGGCCGGCCGCTCGTGCGTCGGACGGGTCTTGCGCCCGGACAAGCGGAACGAAACCTGCCGGGCGCAGGCCGGCCGGATTCGGCCGGTGGAGCCTGTCGTTCCGGTTACCGTGCGCTCTTGTCGGGTTCCCACAACGATCGATCGGCGGACGCTGTCCCGGACCGGATTCCCATTACCCCGGGGTAGCCCGATAGCGTCATCGTGACGTAAGCCGACGGCCCGCGCGCCGGCGCGGCCGAGGACGTCCGAGGACGACAGACGACGAAGGAGTGATCCGTTGAGCCGGTCCGTACTGGTCACGGGAGGAAACCGGGGCATCGGCCTGGCCATCGCCCGGGCCTTCGCCGCCGACGGCGACAAGGTCGCGATCACGTATCGCTCCGGCGAGCCCCCGGAGGGCCTGCTCGGGGTGCGCTGCGACATCACCGACGGCGAGCAGGTCGAGCAGGCGTTCAAGGAGATCGAGGCCGCACACGGCCCGGTCGAGGTGCTGATCGCCAACGCGGGCATCACCCGTGACACGTTGCTGCTGCGGATGAGCGAAGAGGACTTCACCAGCGTCGTCGACACCAACCTCACCGGCACGTTCCGGGTGGTCAAGCGGGCGAGCAAGGGCATGTTGCGGGCCCGCAAGGGTCGCATCGTGCTGATCTCGTCGGTGGTGGGGCTGCTCGGTTCGGCGGGGCAGGCCAACTACGCGGCCTCCAAGGCCGGCCTGGTCGGTTTCGCCCGCTCGATCGCGCGGGAACTGGGATCGCGCAACATCACCACGAACGTGGTGGCGCCCGGCTTCGTCGACACCGCGATGACGGAGGTACTCGGCGAGGAGCGCAAGGCGCAGATCCTCAAGGAGATCCCGCTCGCGCGCTACGCCGACGTGGACGAGGTCGCCGGTGTGGTCAAGTTCCTCACCTCGGACGCCGCGTCGTACATCACCGGAGCCGTCATCCCTGTGGACGGCGGACTTGGAATGGGGCACTGAACTCATGGGCGACCTGCTTGCGGGCAAGCGCATTCTCGTCACCGGCGTCATCACCGACGCCTCACTCGGCTTCCACGTCGCGAAGCGGGCCCAGGAGGAGGGCGCCGAGGTCGTACTGACCGGATTCGGCCGGCTCTCGCTGGTCAACCGGATCGCGAACCGGCTGCCGAAGCCGGCCCCGGTGATCGAACTCGACGTGACGAACCCCGAACACCTCGCGGCGCTCGCGGACAACGTGCGCGCGCACGTGCCCGCGCTCGACGGGGTCGTGCACTCGATCGCGTTCGGTCCCAAGGACGCGCTCGGCGGCAACTTCCTGAACACCGAGTGGGCCGACGTGGCCACCGCCGTGGAGGTCTCGGCGTACTCGCTGAAGTCGCTGACGATGGCGTGCCTGCCGCTGATGGAGGCCAACGAGGGGCGCGGCGGCTCGGTCGTCGGCCTCGACTTCGACGCGCAGGTGGCGTGGCCGGGCTACGACTGGATGGGCGTCGCCAAGGCCGCACTCGAGTCGACCTCGCGCTACCTGGCCAAGTACCTGGGCGAGAAGAACATCCGGGTCAACCTGATCTCCTCGGGCCCGGTCAAGACGATGGCCGCGAACAGCATCCCCGGCTTCGAGAAGTTCGAGGGTGTCTGGAACGAGAAGGCGCCGCTCGGCTGGGACCTGCGCGACTCGGACCCGGCCGCCCGGGGCGTGTGCGCACTGCTGTCCGACTGGTTCCCCAAGACCACCGGCGAGGTCATCCACGTCGACGGCGGCCTGCACGCAATCGGCGCCTAGCGTTCGAAACCGCGCTGCGCGCGGGGACGGCTGCGCCGTGGGGGGGGCGGGCGGCCCCCGGGGGGCCCGCGGGGGGCCGGGGGGGGCGGTGGGCGCG
>NZ_JBEXCV010000220.1:0-11185 GCF_040605455.1 Embleya sp. NPDC005575
GCCCGCGAGCGCGGCCGGGGTACCCCGGAGCCCTCCGCACGGGGGCCGGCCCCGGACCCGCCGGCGGATTCGGCGCCGGGGGCGCCCGGCGCCCGCAGCTCGAAGCTGCCGGTATCCGGGTTCATCACCCACATGTCCGCGACGTCCGCGTCGTCCATACCGCCCAGGGGATCGTTGTCCCCGGGCGCGCCACGGTGCGGCCCGTTCCCTCTGTTCACGCCGAGATTCCCTCCGGCTGTATCCGCCGCACGGTCCCCCCGGGCTGTGCTCGGTCCTCATGGGCGACGCCGGGGTTCCGGAGGCGTCCGCACGGAACCCGACGGTGATACGTGATGGTCGGTTTGGAAGCAGCCACCATAACCGGCGAGATCTCGCCATGGTCACCGAGACTGCGAAGTCCTGACGCTCGGATCATCGGAAAAGGGATAAAACCCTTCACCGATGGTTCCCGATTCGTCGTCGGTCGATTGCTGTTCGATCGATGGGGGTCACGGACGGGCGCTTTCGCGCGTATCGCCACCGCGACCCCCTCGAACCTGCCTGCGAGCGTCACTGCTTCTTGCGCGGCGAGGCGCACTTGGTGTTGTCGGCTGTTTCCAGGTTCAGGTCGGCGGCCTTGGGCGGTTCCGGTGTCCGGGCGGGGCCGGTGGTGGTCGAGCTCGTCGGGGTGCCGTCGCCGGTGCCCACGTCCGGAAGATCCGCCCCGATCAGCAATTTGATCGTGGTGTCGCCGGGGCGGGCCGGCTCCAGGGCGGTCTCCGGCACGCCCAGCGCGGTCGCGATCGCCTTCGCCTGATCCCGACTGCCTTCGGGGTAGGTGATCCGGCTGTTGGCGTGTTCCCGCCCGTCCGGCATGGTCGTACCGGAAGTGGCCTTGAAGCCCTGCCGCTTGAGGGTTTCCACCACCGGGGTGATCCGCTTTTTCTCGGTCCCCGTGTCCACCGTCACCTTGATCCGGGCCGCGTCGCTCGGCGCGATCGTCGTCGGCGGCGGAGGCGCCGTCGTGGTCACCGGCGCGGGCGGCGGATCGGTCGCCCCGTCGCCCTTGGTCAACGGCCGGTCGGCTCGGATCGCAGCCCACAGGTTGTCCGCGGCCGGGCGCCTGGGCTGGACCTGATCCGGGGCCGGTCGATAGGTCTCGGTCGGCAGGGTGGCGAACGCCATTCGCTTCTCCGGCACCTTCTTGATCTCGTCGGCCAGGTCGATCAGCTTGTCCACGCCCGCCAGGTCGTTGTCGACGGTGAGCGCACCGACCGCACTGTTCGCGATCCTGAACATGCCGTCCACATTGGTCAGTTTCGCGTTGCTCTTGAGCTCGCGCGCCAGCGACATCAGGAAGACCTTCTGCGCCTCGATCCGGGCCAGGTCGCTCCCGTCCCCGAACGCGTGCCGGGCGCGCAGGAATTGCAGGGCGTCGTTACCGCTCAGGGTGTTCGGGCCGGCCGGGAGCTCCAGTCCGGTACCGCCGCGCGCGTTGGACAGGACCGGGTCGTGGATCGGAGCGTCGAGGCAGATCGGCACCCCGCCGACCGCGTCGGTCAGATCACGGACACCCTTGAAATCGACCTCGATGTAGTGGTCGATCCGGACCTGGAGCATGCGGTCCACGGTGGCGACCGTGCAGGACGCGCCGATGCTGCGGAAGCTGTCGTTGAACTGGCCGAACCGGGCTTCGGTGACCTTCTTGTCCTTGCCCTTGCCGATTTCGCAGCGCGGGATGTCGACCATCGTGTCGCGCGGGATGTTCACGAGCGTGGCGTTCGAGCGGTCGGCGGACAGGTGCATCAGGATCGCCACGTCGGCGAGCCCTTCGTGCCCCTCCGCGCCGTAGCGCCGCCCCTCGCCGATCCGGCTGTCGTTGCCGATCAGCAGGATGTTCATCGGACTTCGGCCCTGATCGTCCTTCGCCGCGGCCGGTGGTCGATTGCTCTTGTCGGCGGTGATCTGGGTGTGATGCAGCTTCCCGTTCAGGTACCGGATGTACCCGTACGCGCTGCCGGCCAGGATCACCAGGATGCCGACCACGGAGATCGCGATCCATTTGAGGCGCTTCTTCACGGTGCTCTTTCTGCGTATGCCCCGCCGGTCGGGTGCCGCAGGCGCCCCGACCTCCGTATCCGCGTCCGTGCCCATGTGTCGAATCCCCTCCGGCAACGTGCCGGGTCACCGCCGATCCGCGGTCACCCGGCCCTCCCTGTGCGGTATCGATGCAATCAGCCCGCGCACACGTCCTGTTCCGCCGTTCGTCCCGAAACCGTGACGATCGGGCCCGTGTCCGCGGCCGAGGTCGGCTTGGCCGGCGGGGTACCGCCGCTGGTGGATGTGGGGTCGGTCGTGGAAGCCGACGAGCCTGGTGCCTCGGTGCCCGAAGGCGACCGGGTGCCGTCCGCCTTCCCGGCGCCGCTCGAACCCGGTGCCGTCGGCGGGACCGTCACCCGGTTGCCGTCCTGGTCGATTTTGGTGCGGGTGGACGGCGTCGACGTCGCCGCCTGCTCGATCCGTACCTCGCCGTTGTTCTCGAAGCCGTTCTCGTCCTTGCCGGTCACCGCCGCGCCGACCGCGACCCGGTCGAGGCGGATCGCCTCGAACAGCCGGTCGGCCTGGGGCTGGATCAGCTCGTCTCGGTCGATGTCGAGTCGGTACGGCCGCCGCGGCACGGTCAGGAACGCGACCTTGTCGTTCGGGATCCCCTTGATGCTGTCGGACAGGTCCATCAGTTCCCTAAGCGAGCTCAGTCCCGGGTCGGCGGTGATCGACCGGGTTCCGGCGTCGAGGAGGTTGTACAACTTCCACGGCTGGGTCAGCATGTCGCCGACCTTGACCTTCTTAACGAGCGCGGCCAGAAAACGCTGCTGGCGAGTCATCCGCTGGGTGTCGCTGCCGTCGTCGACGTTCTTGCGGGCGCGGACGTAGCCGAGCGCCTGCTCGCCGTCGAGCCGGTGCTTGCCGGCGGGCAGATCGATCTTGGCTGCGGTGTCGCGCATCGGCTGACTCAGGCACACGTCGACGCCGTCCACGGCGTTGACCATCTCCTTGAAGCCGGAGAAGTCGATCACGATGTGGTGATCGACGCGGACCCTGGTCATCTGTTCGATGGTCTTGATCGTGCAGGCCGCGCCGCCGATCTCGAACGCGTGGTTGAACTGGTCGCGGTACGCCCGCGATTTGCTGCCGTCCTGACGCACGCACGAGGGGATGTCGACCATCAGGTCGCGCGGAATGCTGATCGCCACCGAGCTCTTCCGGTCGGCGGCCAGGTGCAACAGGATCGTCGTGTCCGAGCGCTTGGTGCCCTCGCCGATGTCGCCGTACTGCTTGTTGTCGCCGCTGCGGTCGTCCGAACCCATCAGCAGGATGTTCGCCGCGTCGTGCGCGACGACCGGCGGACGTTCCTGCTCGGGGCCCAGCTTCGCGGTCAGGTCCTCGGTGGTGATGTTGCCGTCCAGCTTGCGGTAGATCGCGTAGACCGCGACGCTGCCGGCCACCAGGCACAGCGCCACGGTGACCGTGACGCCGATCAGGACTCGCTTGTACACCCGCCGGCGTCGATCCCGCCGGGAGAGCCGATCCGGCGCCGCGGCCTCGCCGGCGGCGGCCATCGCGGCCACGGCGGCGGCGAGCGGCTCCTCGGGGCCGGCCGCGGCGGGCGGGGGCGGTACGGCCGGGGCCGCCTCGACCCCGGCACCCTGCTCGGGCCCGGCCTGCGGACCCGGTTCGGCGGCGGCCGGTGTGCCCGCCTCGGCCGGCGCACCGGCTGCGGATATGGCCGCCGAGGGTATTCCCGCCTCGGGCTCGCCCGGCTCGCCCGGTTTCGCCTCGGATGCGACCGCCGGCGCCTCGGCCTCGCCGGCCGCAGCCAGCTCGTCCGCAACCGGCCTGTCCGTCGCCGGCTCGTCCGCAGCCGAAGCGGGGGCCGTCGCGTTCGATGCGTCCGCCGCGGGAGCCGAGTCGGCGTGCGCGGCGACCGGCCCATCCGCCTCGGCCGCCGTGGTCCGCGGAGCCGATATCTCGGGTTCGGTCGGAGCCTCGGGCGCCGTTTCCGGGCTCGCGTCCCGGCCGGGCTCGGCCCGCTTGCCGGCCCGTTCGCTGTCACTCACGTCGTGTCTGCTTCTTTCCCCAGGGCGCCCAACGCCGATCAAGAGCGACGAACCGCGCGTAGGGCGGCCGTTGCTAGTGATAGACGTGCTGCCACTTCCCCGAGTTGCGTATGCCCTTCCCCCTGTGACGCAGGTCACCGACTGAAGGGGCAGCACATCACGGCGGAGCGGCCCGCGTATCGGCGAGCACGCTACCGTCCGCCACCGTTTCCGTCGTCACGAAGGCGGGACGTCTGTGGACGAATGGGGTGACGAAGCGTCAGTTCGCCTTGCAGATGTCCTGATCCGCGTCCCGGGTGTCGGCCTCGACCGCAGCCTTCGCCGATTCGGACGGTGTGGTGCCGCCGGCGCCGGCGACGGCGACACCGGCCGCCCGGGCGGCCCCGCCCGGCAGGCGGGTGGGCGCGGCGGCCGTGCGGGGCGCGACGGCGACCGAGGGTGTCACACCCGGCGCCGCGTCCGGCTTGCGCCGATCGTCCAGGGGCTCGTCGTTGTTGATCGCGTCGAACAGGCGCCGGGCGTCCGGCTGGATCAGCGCGACCCGGTTGTCGTCCTTCGGCGGGTTGTACACCGGCAGGTGCGCGAAGGTGATGTCCCTGGTCTCCAGGTCCCGCATCCCGTGCGCGAGATCGACCAGCGCCGACACCGAAGCCAGTCCCTCGTCGGCCCGGATCGACTTGGTCAGCGTGTCGGCCAGGGCGAAGAGCCGGGACGGGCTGGAGAGCGTGTCGCTGCTGCGGATCTGCTTCGCGAGCGAGGCCACGAACGCCTGCTGCCGCTTGATCCGACCCAGATCGCTGCCGTCACCGCCGAGCCCGACGTCGTGCCGCAGCCGGACATAGTCCAGTGCCTCCCTGCCGCGCACCTTGCGTCGGCCCGCCGACAACGCGATGTTGCCCTCGCGGTCCTGCACGGTCCTGGGCAGGCAGATCTCCACGCCGCCCACCGCGTCGACCATGCCCTTGAAACCGGAGAAGTCCACGATGATGTGGTGGTCCACGCGCATGTCGGTGACCTTCTCGACAGTGTTGCGTGTGCACGCGGCGCCGCCGAGCTCGAACGCCGAATTGAACATCACCCCGCGCTGCTCGGCGGAGCGTGCGCCGTCCCCGGTCACACACGAGGGGACGGTGACCAGCAGGTCGCGCGGGATGCTCATGACCACCGCGTGCTCGCGGTCCGAGGACAGGTGGACGAACAGCGTGGTGTCCGAGCGTTCGCCGTTGTCCCCGCCGCCGCCCAGCGCGCGGTTCTCGCCGGCCCGTGAGTCCGAGCCGATGATCAGCAGATTCATCGGCTTGCCCTTGCCGTTGCCGCCCACGTCCGGGCGATCGGCGTTGAGTTTGCCGTCCACCGCGTCGGTCTCGAGGTTGCCGTCGAGCCGCTGGTACGCGACGTAGGCGGCCGAGACGCCGGTGAGCAGGATCAGCGAGATGCCGACCCCGATCGGCAGGAACACCCTGCGCCGCCGATTGCGCTTCTTGCGCGCGCGGCGCGCGGCGGCCCGGCCGGAACCGGATTCGATCGGCGCCGTCGACTCGCAGTCGTGGGCCGCAGGCGGCTCGTCGGGCGCGACGGTCGGCCGGCCCGCGTGCTCGGACCGGTACAGGTGATCCCACGTATCCATAACCCACGCCTCCCCGCCTGCTGAGGGACCGCCGGGCACGGCACTACGGGCGGTCGGGGCCACGAAAGCGCAGCACGACCCGTCTTGTCACGGCCTAGTCGGCGGAACGGGTGACGGCACGCGTGACCCGCTCGGCCTCGATGCGCCGCTCCAGCAGGGATTCATCCAGGTGACGGCATACGACGACGGGTACGGACGCGGCAAGCGGCGCGAGTACGCCCGCCTGCAATCCACCCGTTCGGGCGAAGCTCAATGAGGTGAGCAGGCGGTCGCCGGGGACCAGCTTCCATTCCCGCGCGACGGCCTCGCCCGCTTCGGCCAACTCGCCGGCCGTCCACTCGCGCCCGGCCTCGGCAAGCGCCGCGGCGTCCGGGCGTACCGGGCCCTCGGCGACGAACCGGTCGCCGTGCCCGGCCACTTCCGCCGCGTAGTCCAGGAAACCGGCAGGCGGCGTGGGGAATCGCCCGCCCATCGGCCGCAGCGCCAGGGCGACCCGCTCGCCCGGGCAGGTCGCCGCGCGGTCGAGGGTATCCGGGCCGGACACCACCACATCGGCGTCGGCGGGATCCCCGTCGAAGCTCACCACCAGGCCCAGCGACCAGGCCGCGAGCAGCCATACCTGGGTCTGCCAGTGCGCGGGCAACAACAGCGAAACACGTGCGCCGGGCTCCACCGCGAGGTCGTCGCGCAGCAGGTTCGCGGTCTTGGCGACCCAGTTGTCGAACGTCGCGACGGAGAGCTCGACGCGCTCGCCGGTGGCGTCGTCGTAGAAGGTGGTGAAGGGCCGCGCGGAGTCGGCGGCGAGCGCAATGCGCAACTGATCTACCGGGGTGCTGGGCATGCGGCTCAGCCTACCGAGCCCCCGAATCGATGGCGCAAATGGGTGTAATTGCCGCATTTCGTACGGGATTCATCGTCGTACGGGAACCGGTAGAACTCGACTGCCCACGATGGAGGGGCCTTCCCGTGTACACCAGAATCGCGTTGTCGATCGCCGCCCTCGCCGTACCCGCCGTGCTCGCCGGACCACCGGCGCAGGCCGAGGACAGGCCGAGCACCTCCGGTTCGACGGTGACCCTCCCGTTGACCGGCATCGAACAGGAGTCGGACGTCGCCGCGCCACGCGCGGGTCGAACCGAGGTGCTGACCGCCGAACGGGGCACTCCCGCCTACTCGTTGGTCGGCGTCACCTGGGCTGACCCGGGCGCGGGCGCGCGAGTGGCGGTACACGTGCGCACCCGCACCGGCGGAGTGTGGAGCCCGTGGCACGAACTACACGCCGGCGTCGAGGGCACCGGCGGGACGGAAGGCGGCCTCCGGGGCGGCACCGAGCCGTTCTGGGCGGGTCGGTCCGACGGTATCCAGGTCCACGTGGTTGTTCCGGACGGCGTGCTGCCCCAAGACCTGCGGGCCGAACTGGTCGACCCCGGCGACTCGATCCTGGACCGGATGCCACCGCGCGCGAGCCTGCCCACCGGCATCGGCGCCGACGGCCGCGCGGTCAAGGGCCACGCCGACAAGCCGGCGATCGTGGCCCGCAAGGACTGGGGTGCCGACGAATCGCTGCGGGACACCAAGTTCAAGTACACGAACACCGTGCGGGCTGCGTTCGTGCACCACACCGCCGACGGCAACGACTTCCCATGCAGCGACTCGGCCAAGGTGCTCCGGGCGATCTACCGCTACCACGTCAAGACCAACGGGTGGGCCGACGTGGGCTACAACTTCCTCGTCGACAAGTGCGGCACGATCTTCGAGGGCCGCGCCGGCGGCACCGCCAAGCCGGTCCTGGGCGCCCACACCCTCGGCTTCAACACCGACAGCATGGGTGTCGCCGCGATGGGCACCTACACCACCGCTGTGCCGCCCGGACGGATGCTGATCGCCATCTCCCGCGTGATCGCGTGGAAACTCGGCCTCGACGACCGCAACCCCAAGGGCAAGGTCACACTGAGATCGTCGGACGGCGGCAGCCGCTACCCCAAGGGCACGACCCACGCGTTCGACGTGATCTCCGGTCACCGGGACGCGTTCAACACCGAGTGTCCCGGCCAGGCGCTCTACGACCAACTGCCCGCGATCCGCACCGACGTGGCCCTGCGGGTGGGCTGAACGCGTGTTCGGGCGCGGCCGGTCAGGCCCGCTTGTCCACGATCTCCCGAAGCCGCTCCACCAGCGGCGCCACCACCGCCTCGGGCACGAAGCGCTCGCGCGCGAGCGCGACCGCCGCGGCGCGCAGCCGGGCCACCTCGGCCGGGTGCTGGGCCAACCGACGCAGTGCGTCGGTCAGCGCGTCCGAATCGCCCGCCGGCACGAACAACGCGGCCGGTCCGAACAGTCGGCGCTGCGGCGCGGTGTCCGAGGTGAGCACCGCGCACCCAGCCGCAGCCCCCTGGAAGACCTTGTTCGGCACCAGCCGCAGCGCTTTGGCACCGGTACCGAACACGCCCAGGCACACGTCGTGCGCCGCGACCAGACGCGGCAGTTCGGCCTCGGGAACCCAGGTCCGCCAGGTCACCCGCGGCGCCTCCGGGCCGACCAGGTCCCGGGTCCGCTGGGCCTGTAACCCCCGACCGATCATCGTCACCGCGATCGGATATCCGTCCAGCCGACTCAGAGCGGCACCGATCACCGGCGCGCCCTGCACCGGCGAGTACAACCCGAACGAGATCACCCGCAGGTCCTCACCCGGCCGGAAGTCCGGCGCGAAGTCCGCCGGGGGGCCCGCCGGTGGGCCCGCCGCGACATCGCCCGGCGGATCCCCGTGGGCCGGGTCCGCGCCGGAGCCGGGGGCGTCCGTCCCACCCGGGGCGTTGGTCCCGCCCGGCGTCGGGTCGGGATCGGCGCTCGCGCGGCCCGCGTCGAACCACACCGGCGCCGCCCCGATCGGCACCACCACCGCCCGGTCGCGATGCGCGGGCGTGAGCACCCGGCGGTGCTCCTCGGTGTCCACGAGCACCAGCCGGGCCGCCGCGATCGCGGCCTGCTCGATCCGGTCCACCTTGCGCAGTTCGGCCTGCGCCGCCTGGCCGAGCCGATCGGCCACGTCGTCCACGCTCTCCAGGTGGTCGAGCACGAGCGGGATGCCCGGAAACAGCCGGCGGGCGATCTGGATGTCGAGCCGACCCTGATAACCGACGATCACCACGTCAGGACGCGGGGCCCGGCGGGCCTTGGCGACCAGTTCCGCGATGCACCGCGCGTGCCGTATGCGCTGGCGGGGGATCCCCGGATGGGCCGAGGGCGGCGGGACCATCGGCCCGGCGTCCATGTGCCCGAGGGGAACGTTGCAGGTCACCACCTCGATACCGTGGCGCCGCAAGCCCTCGATGAGGATTCCCACCCGGGGGTGGACGGTCGTGTCATAGGTGCCGAACGCCATCACCCGCATAGGTGAAGTCTGCTCTGCGCACATCGGGGCAAAACCGGGAAGGTACCGTGGCGGTCCGAACCCGGATCGCGAGGAGAGTCCGTTGTACCCGAGTGCCCGCCACCGTGTGTGGCGTCCGGGCTTCGCGCTCGACCTGCGGCTGACCCTGGGCCAACTGCGCCGCGGACACAGCGACCCCACCTACCACGCGGGCACCGACGGCTCGGTGTGGCGGACCTCGCGCACACCGGACGGGCCGTGCACGCTGCGGCTGATCGACCGTCCCGCGACCGGCGAGGTCGAGGCGAGCGCGTGGGGACCGGGCGCCGGATGGCAACTCGACGCACTGCCGGCCCTGCTCGGCGCCGAGGACGACCCGGACGCCTTCCTCGCCCGACACGCGATCGTCCGGGACGCCGAACGCCGGTTCGCGGGCCTGCGGATGCCGCGCACGACGCTGGTCCTGGCCGCGCTGGTGCCCTCGATCCTGGAGCAGAAGGTCACCACGATCGAGGCGCGCCGGGCCTTTCGGCTGCTGCTGGGCAAGTACGGCGAGGCGCCGCCGGGGCCCGCGCCGACGGGCCTGCGGGTGGTGCCCGACGTGCGTACCTGGGCGCTGATCCCGTCCTGGGACTGGGTCCGCGCCGGCGTGGACGGGCGCCGCTCGCGCACCGTGATGGAGGCGGTCCGGGTGGCCGGCCGACTGGAGGCGACCACGGACGTGGCGCACCCGGAGGCGGCTCGACTGCTGCAACTGGTGCCCGGCATCGGGATATGGACCGCAGCCGAGACCATGCAGCGCTCGCACGGCGACGCGGACGCGCTGTCGGTGGGTGACCTGCATCTGCCCAAGACGATCGGCTTCGCGCTGGCCGGACACGCGGTCGACGACGCCGGGATGCTCGAACTGCTCGCCGGCTACCCGGGACACCGGCATCGGGCCGCGCTGTTGATCCGGATGTCGGGCGTGAAGGTGCCGCGCCGCGCGCCACGGTACGGTCCGCGTCGGCATTTCGTCGGCAAGGCGTTGTGACCTTGGACGGCTTCGCGGCTCTTTGCGCTTCGCGCGTCGACCACTTGGGTGGGGTGGGTCGGGGGCGCTGACGCGCCGGGGTGGGCGTGCCTGTCGAGTCGAGTGCGGTTCGGGTCACGTTTGTCCTTCGGGACCTCGGGCAGCCGTTCGGGTGAAGGACCCGGCTGTGCAACACCGCAGCACGGAACCGACACCGAGAACGAGGAGGAAGTGCTCGTGACGACCGTCCAGCACTCGATCGACGTGGACGTGCCGGTCCGCACCGCGTACAACCAGTGGACCCAGTTCCGGGAGTTCCCGCAGTTCATGAGCGGGGTCGAGCGGATCGATCAACTCGATTCGACGCGGACCCACTGGGTCACCCGAATCGCCGGAGTGACCCGGGAGTTCGATGCCGAGATCACCGAGCAGCGCCCCGACGAGCGGGTGGCGTGGAAGACCGTGGACGGCCCGCATCAAGCCGGCGTGGTCACCTTCCACCGGCTCGACGACGTGCACACCAGGGTGATGCTCCAAATGGAGTTCGACCCCGACGGCCTGGTCGAGACGGTCGGGGACAAGCTCGGCTTCGTTCGTGGCCGCACCAAGGGCGACCTCGAACACTTCAAGGTGTTCGTGGAGGAACAGGGCCACGAGACCGGCGCCTGGCGCGGCGAGGTCGAGCCGCCCGGCAGCCTCGGCTCCGCCGATCTGCCGCAGACGCCGCCCCCGCCCTACGACAGCCCCGGCATGTCGCCGACGCCCGGGCGTACCGGAGCCCCCGGCGGCGGACACATCCCGCCGCCGCGCCCGCAGGCTCCGCCGAGTGTCGGCGGGACCTCGGTGGGTGGCCACTGACGCGGCGTGACGCCCCCGGACATCGGCCGGACATCGCTTTCGACCGGACGTCGGCAGCGATGTGGGCCCGCCGAATCCGGGCCGGCAGCGCCAGGCGGCAGAGACCGTGCACAAAAGGGTGGGCGCGCCATCTCCAGGACGCCGGGCGCGGGCTTGGCGGTCTCGATGCCCACCGGCACGATCGCGTGCGCGGTCGGCGCGGCGCGAAGCCGCACCCAGTA
>NZ_JBEXCV010000221.1:0-11125 GCF_040605455.1 Embleya sp. NPDC005575
TGCGCCACGCTCGCGCCGCCCCCGACGCAGCCCCAGCCGCCCAAGCCCGCTGCGGCGCGCCCGCGTCGGCCCTGGGGCGTCCCGGGGGAGTGGGCGCGGGGAAGGGAAGCGCTATTGTTGGTTGAGCCATGCAGTTAATGCGTGGCGAGCGACAAGGGGGGCGGTCATCAATACCGCGACGACACCGTGTGACGAGCCGACAGCCGGCCGCGCACCCGACGAACTCGGAAGCGAACTCGCGCGTCTCATGCGGCTCTCGGCCGCAGCCAAGGCGCGCAGCCGCGCCGAAAGCGGCCCCGTGCCCGACGGGGGAGACCGGCTGCTCCTGGCCTACCTCGCGATGGAAGGGCCCCGCCGGGTCACCGACCTGGCCGCGATGACCTACCTGGACGTGTCCACGGTCAGCCGACAGATCGCGTCGCTGGTCCAGCGCGGCCTCGTCGAGCGCCGCCCGGACCCCAGCGACGGCCGCGGCACCCTGCTCGCGGTGACCCAGGCCGGGACCCAGGCGTTCGAGATCTACCGCAGTCGTCGGCAGGCCGACCTGGACCGGGTCACCCGCGACTGGTCCGCCGACGAACGCCAAACGCTCGTCCATCTCCTCGGCCGCTTCAACGACGACCTCGAACGCGACCAGTCACCCACGCGCGACGCCGCGCCCGGTGCACCGGAAGGCCGTACCGCATGACCGACACCAAACCGCAGACCGCGCCGGACCAAACAGCAGGCGAAAGCGGCTTGAGCCATCGTCAGATCATGACGATCCTGTACGGCCTGATGGCCGGCATGTTCCTGGCGTCGCTCGACCAGACGATCGTCTCGACCGCGATCCGCACCATCTCCGACGACCTACACGGCCTCAGTCAACAGGCATGGGCCACCACCGCCTACCTCATCACCTCGACGATCGCCACGCCGCTCTACGGCAAGCTGTCCGACCTGTACGGCCGGCGCCCGTTCTACCTCGCCGCCATCACGATCTTCGTGGTCGGCTCCGCCGCGTGCACGTTCTCCACGTCGATGTACGAACTCGCCGGCTTCCGGGCCCTCCAGGGCCTGGGCGCGGGCGGCCTGCTGTCGCTCGCGTTCGCGATCATCGGCGACATCGTCCCGCCCCGCGAACGTGCCCGCTACCAGGGCTACTTCCTCGCCGTGTTCGGCACCTCCAGCGTGCTCGGCCCACTCGTCGGCGGCTTCTTCGCCGGCCAGGACGAGATCCTCGGCATCGCAGGCTGGCGCTGGGTGTTCCTGGTCAACGTGCCGGTCGGCGTGGTCGCCCTGCTCGTGGTCGGCAAGGTGCTGCACATCCCGCACACCCGCCGCCCGCACCGGATCGACTGGTTCGGCGCGGTCACGTTGACCCTGGGCGTCGTACCGCTGCTGATCGTCGCCGAACAGGGCCGCGAATGGGGCTGGGGCTCGGGCACCTCGACCGCCTGCTACCTGATCGGCGGCATCGGGGTGATCACCTGGATCCTGGTCGAGCGCCGGATGGGCGAGGACGCGCTGATCCCGATGCGCCTGTTCACCGACCGGATCTTCAGCCTCGCGTCGCTGATCGGCGTGATCTTCGGGATGGCCATGTTCGGCGGGTTCATGCTGATCCCGCAGTACTTCCAGATCGTCAAGGGCGCGAGCCCGACCAAGGCCGGTCTGCTGATGATCCCGGTCATGGTCGGCATGATGGGCTCGTCGATCCTCTCCGGCCAGATCACCTCCAAGACCGGCCGGTACAAGATCTTCCCGATCCTGGGCACCGGCATCGCCGCGATCGCGATGAGCCTGTTCGCGCTGTACGTCGACGCCGAGACCTCGCTCGTGACCACGAGCCTGTTCATGGTCCTGCTCGGCGTCGGCCTCGGCCAGTGCATGCAGACGCTGATCCTGGTCGTGCAAAACGCCGTCCCACCCCAGGACATGGGCGTGGCCACCTCGGCCGCGACCTTCTTCCGCCAGATGGGCGCCACCGCCGGCACCGCGGTGTTCCTGTCCGTGCTGTTCAGCAACGTCTCGGGGGAGATCGCCAAGGCGTTCACCCGGGACGCCGGCACACCCGCCTTCCAGTCCGCGCTGGCCGATCCCGCGGTGCTCGCCGACCCCGCGAACGGGCCGGTGATCGAGATGGTCCGGCACCCGAACCCGGGCGGCGCGCAGGGCTCCGGTGTGCTGCGCGACTCCTCGTTCATCCAGCACCTCGACCCACGCCTGGCCGCACCCTTCAAGGAGGGCTTCTCCGCGGCGATGCAGCTGGTCTTCCTGATCGCCGCATGCGTCATGGCGCTGGCGTTCGTGCTGGTCTTCTTCATCAAGGAAGTGCCGCTGCGCACGATGTCCGGCCTCCAGGCCAAGGCCGCCGCCGAGGCGGCGGAACTGGCCGACGCGCAGGCGGCGATGCCCGAGCCCGCCTCGGAGCCGGCCGACCCGACGCCCGAACCGGCCGCCGCAGGGCCGGGCCCGCGTACCCGTGCGGGGGCCGGCACGGGGTCGAGCACGACCTCGAAACCGGCTGCACGAACGGCCTTCGCCGCCGGCCCGGCCTCGACCCGCTCGCCGGAACAGGACGCCCGCCGCGCGGCCGCCCGCAGCCGTCCCGAGCAGGACCAGGACTGACGCACCCGACCCCGGGCCGCACACACCGCACGCACCACCGGCCGGACGGGCCCACACACCCCGTCCGGTCGGTGCGCACACCCGCGCCGCGAGCCGATCGCCGCGCCGCGCACCGCGAGCCACCCGACGCCCGGGCCGACCGCCCCCCTCGCACCTGGTCAGCCGACCCGGCCGGCCCGACGCCCCACGGCCACCCGACAGGCCCACACCGCCGCGCACAGGTTCACCACGGCCAGCGTCACGAACGTCACCACGGCCGCATGCGCCGAGGCATCGGCGCCCACACCCGTCGCCGACAGGAACGTCGTGCCGTACGTAGCCACCCCCAACACCGCGCCGACCTGCATGAGCGTGACCAAAACCCCACTCGCGTCGCCCGCATGCTCGGCCCGCACCCGACCCAGTGCGCTCGCCATCAGCGGCCCGATCACCGCGCCCTGACCCAGGCCCATGGCGGCCAACCCGAGCGCCAGCGTCACGCCGCCCTCGCGGCCGCCGTGTACCGAGGCCGCCATGCCGATGTACGACACGGACACCAGCGCGAAGCCCAGATATCCCACATGCGCCCGCATCCGCTCCGGCAACCGCCCCCACCACAACCCGGAGACCGCGAACCCGATCGCGCACGGCACATAGGTCAGCCCCGCCCGCAGCGGACTGTCGCCCAGACCGGACTGCAAGTGCAGCGCCAGGGTGAACAGGAACCCGTTGTAGCTCGCGACCGCGATCAGCAGCGCGATTCCGCCGGACAGCAGCCCGGGCGAGCGCAGCACCGCACCCGGCACCAACGGCGACCCGCCGCGCGCGGCCACCGCCCGCTCGACCACCGCGAACAGACCCATCCCGGCGACCCCCGCCGCGAGCAACACCCAACCCCACACCGGCCAACCCTGCTCGTGCCCCATCACCAGCGGCACCACCAGCGCGAGCATCGCCGGCGCCAGCACCAGCACACCCGGCACATCCAGCCGACCCCAACCCGGGCGCTCACCCGGATCCGGCCCGTCCCCGCCCAACGCACGCCATCCGACCACCAACAGCAGCACCCCCAGCGGCACATTGACCAGGAACACCGGCCGCCACCCGGTGCCGAGCAGGTCCGCACTCACCAGCACCCCGCCCAGGATCTGCCCGACGACCGCACCGCCGGCGATCGCCGTCTGGTACAGGCCCATCGCCGCGGTCCGCCGCCGTCCCTCGAACCGGCGCTGGATCAGCGTCAACACCTGGGGCACCAACAACGCGGCACCCGCGCCCTGAAGACACCGGAACGCCACCAACGCGCCCGTCGATCCGGCCAGTCCGCATGCCAGCGAGGCGAGCGTGAACAGCCCGAGCCCACCCAGGTACGCCCGGCCGTACCCGAAGATCGCGCCCAGCCGCGAACCGGTGATCAGCAACATCGCGTAGGCGATCGTGTACCCCGCGATGATCCACTGCAGCCCGGCCCCCGACGCACGCAGGTCCGAACGCATCACCGGCGCCGCGACGTTGACGATCGACGCGTCCAGCACCGCCATGAACTGCCCGGCCACCAGCACCACCAGCAACACCGTGCTCGCGGCCCCGCGGCGGGTCTTCTCCTGCTTCTGCTCCGCCTCCCTGTTCACGCCCCCGAGAGCGGTGGTCACCCGCTCCACGTCCTCCTCGCGTCGGGCGTCGCTGCCCGACATCAGATCCGTATCGTTCATGGGGACGACTCTGCTCGGTCTCCGGTACCCGGACCAGTAGCCTGGTTATCCGGGTATAACCAGGCACCTGGCAATCGACTCCGCTCCGGGCAGAGGATGGGCCGATGACCGGCAGCCCGCGTACCGACGCCGTTCCCCACGCTGTTCCCGAACAACACGACCGAAACCGGATCGCCTTCGATCCGAGCACCGCCGACCGATCCGATCCGCCCAACCCCGAGCGGGCCACCCCGCAGTACGTCCGCCCCGCCCGCGCCGCCTCGCGCGCCGAGCTCGGCGCCTTCCTGCGCAGCCGCCGAGAGCGGATCACCCCGGAGCAGGTCGGCCTCCCCGTCGGCCGCCGCCGGCGCACCCCGGGCCTGCGCCGCGAAGAGGTCGCCCAACTCTCCGGCGTGGGCGTCACCTGGTACACCTGGCTCGAACAGGGCCGCCCGATCAACGTCAGCGCGCAGGTCATCGCCGGCATCGCCCGTACGCTGCGCCTGGACGGCGTCGAATTGGAGCACGTCAAGCGGTTGGCCTGCGTACCGAGCACGGCGACGCTGCGCACCGAGAACGCGGTGGACGCGGACACCCGGATTCTGCTCGACGACTTCGCCACATTGCCCGCGGTCGTGATGAACGGGCGCTACGACGTGCTGGCCTACAACGAGCTGTACGCCAGGGTCTTCCCGGCCTTGGTCGCCTGCCCCCGAGGTCGGCGCAACCTGATCTGGGAGCTGTTCACCCGACCCGCGTGCTGCAACCCGTTCCACGAGTGGTTCCAGGAGTGCCAGGGCGTGGTCGGCGTGCTGCGCGGCACCTACGCCCGCAACATCGGCGATCCGGTCTGGGTCGCGTTCATCGACGAACTGATCGAGGTCAGCCCCGAGTTCGCCAAGGCGTGGGCCGCCCACCCGATCTCGCTCACCCGTACTCGGGTCAAGTTCTTCCGCCACCTGGACGTCGGCGTGCTGCATGTGCGCGCCATCCCGACGGACCTGGTCTCCTCACCCGGCCAGCGGTTGACCGTCTACGTGCCGCAGGACGAGGAAACTCGCACCCGCCTGGCCCGACTCGCCGAACCGGACTTCGTGCCCAGCGCGCCACACGTGCACGCGGGGCTGTGAGCGCGTGCGCCCGGACCCGCGAACCGTGGGCGGACCGTGAACCGGGAGCGGGACCTTGAACCGTGGACGGAGAACGTCGAAGGGCCGGTGGATCGCGATGATCCTCCGGCCCTTCGATTTTGCTGGTGCGCGATACTGGGATTGAACCAGTGACCTCTTCCGTGTCAGGGAAGCGCTCTCCCGCTGAGCTAATCGCGCGGGCGCCGTGCGTGACCTGCGTGGTGCACGTACTGCGTGTTCGGTTGTGCGGCGTGCGCGATACTGGGATTGAACCAGTGACCTCTTCCGTGTCAGGGAAGCGCTCTCCCGCTGAGCTAATCGCGCGGGAAGTTCACCCTCGGCACGGAGCCTTGGGGTCTCTTGGAGGTGGAGACGGGATTTGAACCCGTGTAGACGGCTTTGCAGGCCGTTGCCTCGCCTCTCGGCCACTCCACCAAGTGAAGGAACCATAGTGGTTGCCCACCACATTCCTCTACTTCTTCCGAGCGGACGACGAGATTCGAACTCGCGACCCTCACCTTGGCAAGGTGATGCTCTACCAACTGAGCCACGTCCGCCTGTCGACCCGAGTTGCGTTCCCGCGTCCCGGCGACGTTGAGAACTTTAGCGGATCCGAGGGCCATCACAAAAACCGATTCCCCGCGGACCCCGCCGCGCGACCCGCGCAACCTGCGAAAACGACCGAGGCCGGCTCGAACCACCAGGGTTCGAACCGGCCTTCGGCGCGGCTCGGTGGGTCACTCCGAGGGACTTCGACAAGCCCTCGATCGGGTCTCTCCGGGCCACTTCGCGATCCGGACGGCCCTTGGCTCAGCTGCGGCGCTCGCCGGAGGGGGAGGGCTCGGCGACCGGGGCGACCGGGGCGTTGTCGGCGTCCCCGTCGTCGCCGGCGGGCGCTGCCGGCGAGGACGGCTTCACGTCCTGGGCACGGTCCGTCTGCGCCGGAGCCTGGGCCGGGACCTGGGGGAGTTCGGCGCGCGGGGCGGCGGGTACGGACTCGCCGGCGTCGATCGGCTCGGCCGAATCGGCCGGCGCAGTCTCGCTCGCAACCTCGGCCTCCGCTTCGGCCTCTGTCGTCGCCTCCGCCTCTGCGGTCGGAACCGGAACCGGGTCCGTCGGGGTCGGTTCTGCCGCGGGTTCAGCCGGAGTTCGGACTTCGTTCTCGACTTCGTCCTTGCCCTCGCCGGGCGCCCTGTGCTCGCCTTCGTCCTCGCCGACGGGCTCGGAAGCGTTTTCGGCGACGAGCTCGGAAGCAGGCTCGGCGACCGGCTCGGAAGCGGGCTTCGCGACCTTGGCCGGCTTGCCCAGGGACACCGGTTCCTGCGATTCGGCCACGGCGGGCGTCGCAACCGGCTCGACGACGCCGGCGGTCGGCGCGGCGGTGGGCCGCGGCGGCGGGACCTGCTTGGGCCGCGCGGCCGGTGCCCCATCGACCGGCAGCACCGTAGTCGCGTCGGCAGCAGGAGCTTCGTCAGCGGCCGGAGCCGGAGCAGCCTCGGCAGCGGCAGCGGCAGCCGCCTCGGCCGGAGCTACGGCCGCAGCCGCCGAAGCGACCGGAGCCACAGCCCCCTCGGGACCCACAGCCCCCGACCCCATCACCGTCGGCGCCTGCGGCACCGGCGGAGCGCCCGGCGTACCGGGAGCCTGCGGCACCGGCGGCGCGAAGTACTGCGCGGTCGGTGCCTGCGTCGGATGAGCCGCCCACGGCGTGCGCGCACCACCCGGGAAACCGGCCGGCATCCCGGGCATCCCCGGCATCGCGCCCGGGACGCCACCGGCAACCAGACCCGACGCGAAGGCCAGTGCCTCGCGCTCGTGCTGGAACGTGGTGATCCTGCGGACCACGAGGATCGCCGCGACCGCCGCCAGGATCAGTACGACATCCGCGACCCCGGACAGGAAGTCGATGGTGCGCAGCCGGCCGGCGTCGGACAGCTCGATGTCCTCGTCCAGCGGGTAGGACAACCGGCTCGCGAAGAACAGCACGCCCGAGGCCACCAGCAGCACCCACCAGGACCACAGCAGCGGCAACCGGCCGGGAGTCCGACCATCGCGCTCGGCGGTCCGCGGGTCGCTCGCCCGCCACACGTCGTGCAGGATCAGCTTGGGGAACCACAGGCTGACCACCGGAACCAGCCAGCCGCCGATCGCCCACCCGGTGGACAGGTGCTGCTTCGAGGGGCCGAACAGGTCCACGTTGGCGCGGGCCCGGTACATCCAGATGATGAACAGCACGGCGGTCGCGATCATCGACAGGACCAGGAACGTGGTCGCCGCAGCGACGAGCGAGTCCGAGTCCTCGGCCTTGGTACGCAGCGCGTCGGTCATGCCGAGCTCGCCCGCGTCGGAGATCCGTCGCAGGACGTCCGCACGGTGGAAGAACGCCGCCGCGCACAGCGCCGCGAACACCGCGGACAGCGGCAGCAGGACGTACAGCGATACGGCGAGTCCGCGCAGCGCGCGAAACGGCTGCGGCAGCCAGCCCGGGTACGGCGAGGCCGGATAGGAGCCCGGCATCCCGTACGGGGTCTGCGGGGCGAACTGTCCGGGCGCGTGCGGATAGGCACCCGGGTACGCGCCGGCCGGGGCGGGCGCGGGCGTGGGTGCGGCGTACGGATCCGGCGGTGTGGGCGCTGCGGGAGTGGTGGGAGCCGCGGCGGGCCCGGTGACCGCGGGGGTCGGCCCGGTGCCGGGCGGCTGCGGCCCGGCGGCCGGGACGGCGCCGCAGTACGAACAGCGGTCGGCCCGCGTAGACCAGGTGTCGCAGGCGGAACAGTGCACGGATGAACGTCCTTCGATCGCGTGGTGCCGTGGAGGCTTCGGGGGGCCGGGCGAACCGACCGGGCGGGGTGCGGTCACCGGACTCGGGGCTGCCGGATCCCTACCCACCGTGCCGCATCATGCCGTGCCGGACCGGCACACGGGAACGCGGAATCGGCTCGGGGCAGTTCCGGGCGGGTGGGGTGCGCGGATACGGGGCCTTCGAAGCCGTCGATGCCGGGCCGTTCGGGACATCGCGGCGCCCTTCTACAATGGACGATCTGATCCGCGCGCCGATCCGTCACAGGTGCCGCGGTCGCGACCCCGGAACGAACCAGTGAGTCAGCCACCTCCTCTCGCCCACCTCGGCGGGCGCTTGGCCACCGGCCTGCGTGACGTCACCCGTGACCCGGCCGCCCTGGATTCGCACGGGTTCTGGGCAGTCGTCGCCGACTTCGAGGGCGACCTGCTGTGCGCACGCTTCGACGAGGTGCGCCCGGCCCCGCTGCCCGCCACGCCGTGGACCGGACCGCCCGCCCACGCGTGGACCGACTCGCTCGGCGCCGACGCGTACCGCGCCGGGGTGCGCCGGATCCGCGAACACATCGCGGCCGGCGACGTGTACCAGGTCAACCTGTGCCGTCTGCTGAGCGCGCCGCTGCCCGAGGACGCCGACATCCTCGGCCTGGCCGGCCGCCTCGCGCAGGGCAACCCCGCCCCGTACGCGGGAGTGATCCGACTGCCCGGGCACGACGTGCACGTCGCGTGCGCGTCGCCCGAGCTCTACCTGCACCGCGCCGGCGACCGGGTCTGGTCCGGTCCGATCAAGGGCACCGGTCGCACCGAGGCCGACCTGCTGTCCAAGGACTACGCCGAGAACGTGATGATCGTGGACCTGGTCCGCAACGACCTCGGCCGGGCGAGCGCGATCGGCTCGGTCACCGTGCCCGACCTGTGCGTGGTCGAGAAGCACCCGGGCCTGGTCCACCTCGTCTCCACGGTCGCGGGCACCCTGGCGCCCGGCGTGGGCTGGCCCGAGCTGTTCTCCGTCACCTTCCCGCCCGGCTCGGTCAGCGGCGCGCCCAAGAGCAGCGCGCTGCGGATCATCGACGAACTCGAACCGGTCCCGCGCGGCCCATACTGCGGCGCGATCGGCTGGGTCGACGCGGACCGCCGCGAGGGCTCGCTCGCGGTGGGCATACGCAGCTTCTTCGTCCGGGACGGCCGCCTGTGCTTCGGCACCGGCGCCGGCATCACGTACGACTCCGACCCGCAGCGCGAGTGGGACGAGACCGAACTCAAGGCACGCAACCTGCTCGCGGTGGCGGGGCGGGACTACCTGCCGGGACCGGCGCACGAGCGTGACGCGCGGGAAGCGCATGACCCGCGGGAAGCGCGTGACGCGTGTGACGCGTGGGAAGCGCGGAACGCGCCGGAAACGCAGGACGCGACGGACACGCACCACTCGGGTGTGACCTGGACCCCAGACAACGCAATGGACGCCTCGGAGGGCGCATGAGCAGAATTTGGCTGAACGATCGCCTCGTCGACGACGAGCAGGCCATGGTTCGGGTGGACGACCACGGTCTGACAGTCGGCGACGGCGTCTTCGAGACGATGAAGGCCACCGGCGGACAGGCCTTCGCGACGACCCGGCATCTGGATCGACTGGCTCGCTCCGCGCGCGGTCTCGGGCTGCCCGCGCCCGACCCCGAGCTGATCCGCCACGCGTGCGCCGAGGTGCTGGCGGCCAACCCGCTGCCCGGTATGGGCCGGCTGCGGATCACCTACACGGCCGGCAGCTCGCCGCTGGGCTCCGAGCGAGGCGATGCCGCGCCGACGCTGGTGGTGGCTCTGGGCGCGGCCAAGACCCGGGGCGAGAGCACGGCCGTGGTCACCGTCCCGTGGACCCGCAACGAGCACGCGCCGACCACCGGCCTCAAGACCACGAGCTACGCCGACAACGTGGTGATGCTCGGCTACGCCGCCGAACGCAGCGCGAGCGAGGCGCTGTTCGCGAACACGGCGGGCAACCTGTGCGAGGGGACCGGTTCGAACGTGTTCGCCGTACTCGACGGCCGCGTCGTCACCCCGCCGCTGTCGGCCGGCTGTCTGGCCGGTGTCACCCGCGCGCTGGTGCTGGAGTGGGTCGGCGCCGAGCAGATCGACATACCCCTGGCCACGCTCGCCGACGCCGACGAGGTATTCCTGACCTCGTCGCTGCGCGACATCCAGGCCGTGCACCGGATCGACGAGCACACCCCGGCGGCGCCCGGCCCGCTCACCCGCAAGGCGATGGACATCTTCGCGGCCCGCTCCGCAGCCGACATCGACCCGTGATCCCGCCGCACGGGCGGCGCCGCCGGCGCGCCGACGAGGCACGGGCCGCGTTCGCGGCGACGTGATCACGCGCGCGTGGCCTCGACCCGGTTGGCCGGGGTCACGCGCGGGCAGCACTGCCGGTAACGGGGCGCTGCGCCCGGGAAGGCGGGGGCCACCAGATGACCACCACTCTGCGACCGGCCGGACCCGGCCGTGACGGCGTGTACTCGATCTGCGCCAACGGCCGATCCGTCGGCGGCGTGCACCTGACCCCGCTGGGTCCATGGGGCGCGGGCACCGGATGGATCCTGCACATCCAGGTGCTGCCGTCGCGCCGTCGCCGCGGCCACGGATGCGTCGCGATGCTCGCCGCCGAGGAGATCATGCGTGGTCTGCGCTGCACCCGGATGGCGGCGGCCGTCCCCGAGGGCAACCGGGCGGCGACCGGCCTCGTCCAGGCACTGGGCTATGCCCCCGACAGCCGCCGACTCGCGGCCCCCGTGCGCGCCACCGGACTGCCGCCCGGCGTACGGATGATGGACACCGACGAACGCGACGCGTGGTGCGCGGCGGAACTGCACCGGTGCGCGGCGGCCCTGCGCGCGACGGGCTGGGCCGCCCCCGCGGCGCAGG